>CAZBKC010000219.1:0-5941 GCA_964492345.1 uncultured Steroidobacter sp.
AGCTCATCTCGGGACTGCGTGCCCTCGGCTGCGCCTTCAGTCTCGATGACTTCGGCAGCGGCGTCTCTTCGTTCGCGTATCTCAAGGCGCTGAGCGTGGACTTCCTCAAGATCGATGGCCTGTTCGTCGGCAACATCACTTCCGACCCCGTCGATCTGGAAATGGTGCGCTCCATCACCGATATCGGCCATGCCATGGGCAAGAAGGTCGTCGCCGAGTCAGTGGAAAGCACCGCCGTCATGGCAAAACTGCGCGACATCGGCGTCGACTACGCCCAGGGCTTCGCGGTCGGTATGCCCGGGCCGCTGGAGGAGATCGGGAAGTAGGAAGAGAGGAGCCGCGAAAGACCGCATAAAAGAAACAGGCGGCTCGGAGGAATTCAGAAGCTTCGATCCTTGTCTCTATCTCCTTTATGCGGTCCTTTGCGGCCTCTTTCCTCTCATTCTTTCATCCTTTCTGCACCGGCGACTCCGCGAGTTCGCCGACCACGGTGGTCCATCGCCGCACGCGCCAGCGCGCAACGAGTCCGTTCGTCACGTAGGGATCTTCGGCGGCGAAGCGTTCGGGGACTGCGGGGGACTCGCAGTTGAACAGCAGCACGCCGCTGTCGGCTGGATCCGCCAATGCGCCTGCGAGCAGAAGTTCGCCGCGCGACGTGGCATCCCAGGCACGGCGCAGGTGCTCTGCACGGAACTGGCCGCGTCGTTCGAGATAGTCCGGCACGAAATCGTAGAAAAGCAGGTAATGCACGCGATCTCCTTCAGAGCAGTGCGCGGGCCTGCTGCTGCAGCGTCCGGATGGTCGTACGGATTTCTTCGCCCGACGTGCCGTTGGCCAGGATCGCGCGCGAGACGTTCGGCAGAACGCGTCCTTTCGCGGCTGGCATGCGCTTCAGCACGTCCTGCATCGTTGCGCCCTGCGCGCCGACGCCCGGCGCAAGGATGAAGGCTGACGGCAAAGCCGCGACGGTTGCCGCGGCATCCTCGCAGGTCGCACCCACGACGGCGCCGATCGGACCGAGTCCCTGGCCGCAGACCCGATTGCGCTCGGTGATGAGCCGCGACAGATTTGCGGCCACCGTCTCGCCATTGGCAAGCTTCGCGAGCTGCAGCTCACGCCCTTCCGGATTCGAGGAACGCACGACGACGAACACGCCGCCGCCGTTGCGGATCGCAATGGCCAGGAATTTCTCCAGCGCGGCAAAGCCGAGATACGCGTGTGTCGTCACCGCGTCGACGCGCAGCGGCGTCGACGCGGAGAAATATCCTTCCGCATATGCCTCGGCCGTCGTGTCGATGTCGCCGCGCTTGCCGTCGAGCAACACCAGCACGTCGCGCGCACGCGCCAGCTTCGTCAGCTCCTCCATTGCGCGAAAACCCGCGCTGCCGAAGCGTTCGAAAAACGCCGACTGCGGCTTGACGATCGACAACTGGTATTGCGCAGCCTCGAGCACACGCTTGCCGAATTCCAGCGCCCCCTCGGCGGAGTCCGGCAATCCGCAGCTTTTCAGCAGCGACGCGGAAGGATCGATACCCACGCAGAGCGGACTGTGGGCGGCGATGGCGGCTTGCAGGCGGGCGGGGAAGGACATGGCTCGATTCGCAATGGCTGGTTGACGGGTGAGCGATGTTAATCGACCGGCGCCTGAAAACCTTGCGCCCGATAGGTCAGCACCAGCGTATCGCGCACGCCGCCCTCGCCGTCCGGCTGGATCGGCGTGGTCTCGTGAATCATCCGGGCGTCATCGAGCAGCAGGGTGGTCCAGGGATCGCTCATGGTGAAGCGCACGCCCGCGATATCCTGGGCCTCGAAGACCCGGGTTTCGCCGCCGCGTACATGAACCCGTTTCACCAGCATGACGGCGACGTAATCGACGCCATCGCGATGCGCCCCTTCGGGTGTCGGCCGGCCGATCCCCTCGGCCGTATCGATGCGGAACTGATGCGCTTCGATGAACCAGCGATCGACCTTGCGCACACCCGCGAACGTTTCGCCGAGCGACACGAGCAGCCGCCGCCACACAGGATTCGCAACGACGGCCGGCTCGATGGGTTCGAACCAGCGCTCCATACCACCGTGCAATGCGTTGTAGTCCGTGGGCTGCCAGTGCGCGCGGTGCGCCGCCTGCTCGACGCGGCCGCTCGCGAGATCGTGGACGAAACAGCCATGACGACGATGGCGATAGCGTCCACCGTCCCGCAGATAGACATCGCGCGGCAGATGCTCCCAGAAACGGCTCAGCTCATCGAGCGCACGCACCGGTGTATGCAATTCGCTTTCCACCTGCGCAGGCATCAGCAGCGCACATCCGGACTCTTTCAGCGACTGGCTGACATCATCACCACGCAACAACACGTCGGGCTCCACGAACGGTTTCCGCCCGGATTCTCGCACGCCGGCAGCGAATCGTATCGACACAGTTCGCGCGCACGAAGCGCGCTTCGGGTCGTATACAGACGTGAGCGTCACCGGCGTTCTTCCGGAACCAGACAGATCCTGGCCATGCGTTGCGCTAGGCTTGCCGACTTCCTGACATCGCCTGGAGAGTCGCCGGATGACCGCCGCCCGAAACACCTTCACCACAGTCGCGCTTGTGCTGTGCTCAGTTGCCGCAGGAGCCACCTCCGCGGCCACGACTGATCTTGCGACCGTCGCCGAGAAATCCGGCTTCAAACGCACCGGCCGCTACGAAGAAGTCGAACACCTGTGCCGGGCATTCCAGCAAACGTGGCCATCCCAGGTACGCTGCTTCGAGTTCGGCCGCAGTCCGGAAGGGCGGCCGATGCTGGCGCTCGCAGCATCCACCGATGGAACGCTCGATGCCGCATCTGCGCGCAGCCGGCAGCGCCCGGTCGCGCTCATGCAGGGAGGCATTCATGCCGGCGAGATCGACGGCAAGGATGCGGGTTTTCTCGCCTTGCGCCAGATCCTCGAAGGTCGTGCGGCGAAGGGCGCGCTGGAAAAGGTGACATTCGTCTTCGTGCCCGTCTTCAGCGTCGATGGCCACGAACGCTTCGGCCGCTGGAACCGTCCCAACCAGATCGGCCCGGAAGAAATGGGCTGGCGCGTCAACGCGCAGAACCTGAATCTCAACCGCGACTACACCAAGGCCGACACGCCGGAAATGCACGCGATGCTGCGGCTGCTGAACGAGTGGGATCCCCTGCTCTACGTCGACCTGCATGTCACCGACGGTGCGGAGTTCGAACACGACATCTCCTACGGCGTCACGCCGACGCTGGCGGGCGATCCCGAACTCACACGCAGTGCCATCGCATTGCGCGACGAGCTGATGAAACAGATGACTGCGCTCGGCTCGCTGCCGCTGGATTTCTATCCGTCGTTCGTCGTGGACGACGACCCGCAGTCGGGATTTGCGGATGGCATCGGCCCCGCGTGGTTCTCGCAGCACTACTGGCCGCTGCACAACCGGATTGCCGTGCTCGTGGAAACGCATTCGTGGAAGGACTACCCGACGCGCGTGCGCATCACGCGCAATTCCATCGTTACGATGATCGAACTGCTGGCGAAGCACGGACCCGAATGGCAGAAAACGGCGCAGGCCGCAGATCGGCGCGCAGCGCAGCTGGGCGGTACCTCCGTGCCGCTCGTGTATGACAACACCGATCGCGTGAAGACGATCGAATTTCGCGGCTACGAATACACGCGCGAACCTTCCGCGATTTCCGGTGCGCTCGTCACCCGCTACGACAACAAGCGCCCGCAGATCTGGCGCATTCCCTTGCGCGACGAAGTGAAACCGACCGTCACGGTCACGGCACCGCGCGGCGGCTACGTCGTGCCCGTCGCGCACGCGCAGTGGCTGGGCGAGAAGCTGAAGCTGCACGGCGTAGGGTTCACCGTGCTCGACGAGGGGGTTGCCGCAGCCGACGTCGAAACCTTTCGGGCGACGTCGGCGAAAACTGCAGCGGCGACCTTCGAAGGCCACACGACACTCAAGGTGAAGGGCGACTGGAAGCAGGAAAAACGCGCCATCCCCGCCGGCTCGCTGTTCGTTCCGATCGCCCAGCCCAAGGCATACCTCGCGATGACGCTGCTGGAGCCGAAGAACCCGGATTCGTACCTGGGCTGGGGTTTCTTCAACGCCTCCTTCGAACGCAAGGAGTACATGGAAGCTTACGTCGCCGAGGCCGTCGGCGAAGAGATGCTGAGAAAGGATCCGGCGGTGAAGCAGGAGTTCGAGCGCAAACTCGCTACAGATCCGGCTTTCGCAGCGAACCCCGCAGCGAGGCTCGATTTCTTCTACCAGCGATCATCGTCGTGGGACGAGCAGTACAACCTGTACCCGGTGTATCGATCGGACAGCGTGCTGCGCTGAGACTGAGCCAAAGAGAAAGAGAGCCGCAAAAGACCGCATAAAAGATGGGAGAAATTCAGAGAAGAAGATTTTTTCATTTCTTTTATGCGGTCTTTTGCGGCTTTCCTTTCTCCTATCTGCGCATCTCCACCATCGCCGGCTCATACCCCTTGCCGCGCAGCCAGTCGCGCAGTGCGAATCCGGTACCGGCCGGCCAGTAGAAGCATCGATCGAACGGCACGTGCTTGAAATCGTCGAGCTCTTCGTTGAGCGCGATCGTGCCTGACGACAGCACGTGATACGCGATGATGACCTGGTTCATGCGCTCGAAGGGATAGACGCCGATGAGGGTCGGTTCGGCGACCGTATCCAGGTTCAGTTCTTCCTTCACTTCGCGCACCGCGCAGGCGGACGGGCTTTCGCGCTGCTCCAGGAAGCCCGTGATCAGGCCGAAGAAGCTCTTGCTCGGCCAGGCGCGGTTGTGTGCAAGTACGACGGCACCCTCATGTTCGACGACGGCGGCAACCACAGGGGTTGGATTGTCGTAGTGAATGAAGCCACAAGGACGTGAGCAGACGCGGCGCGGTTCGCGATCGACCATCGAATCCACGAGCGGCGCCGCACATTGGGGACAGTAGACGAACGTCATCATCGTGCGAACGGATTACTTGTCGAGTTCAGCGGCCTTGGCTTCATCGGCCCTGGCCTCATTGGTCTTGCCCATTTCAGTGTAGATGTCGGCGCGCCGGTAATAGCCATCCGGGTCCTGGGGCGCGAGTTCGATGGCCTTATTGGCGTCTTCGAGCGCCTTGTCCTTTTTGTCGAGCGACAGATAGACGCGGGCGCGGTTGAGATAGCCGAGCGAGTCGTTCGGTGCCAGCTCGATGTACTTCGAAGCATCCTCGAGCGCCGCCTCGAACTTGCCGGAGGAATCGCGGGCGCGCGATCTCAGCAGGTACAGGTCGGCGCGATTCGGTTCGGCGTCGATCGCCTTGCGCAGGATCGACACCGCTTCCTCCGGCTTGCCCTTGGACAAGGCGGCCTGGGCCTGCGCGAGCAGTTCGTCGCCCGCCTTGCTCCCCTGACCATACACACTGAGAGGCACAGTGACGGCAAGCATCAGCAGGGAAACGATCCGTACTGCCATCCTTGACGCATGGACGATTCGCATGGCGACAACCCCCGTAACTCGTATTGTTGGAAGTATCTGGGGCCCGGCGTGGGCCGGGTGCGGGGATTATGCGCCCGGCGCGCGCAGGGAGGGAGATGGGGGGACACCCCTCTCCGGTTGATCAGTCATTGGCAGAACTCAGCAACGCTGAGCCCGTCGCTTCTCTTCGAGATTGCGCTTGCGCTCCTTGAGTCGTTCGCCCTGCCGGGCGGTATAGCCGGCCCGCAGGGTCGATGCGATCTGGCGCAAGGACTGTTCGATGCGCGCACAGGCTTCGGCACGGGTGTCCTTCGTAGCGGCTGCGGCCTTTCGTGGCGGCGGCGTGGACGACACCTTGACCGGTGCCGCCGGTACCGTGGTCATCACGCTCACGGCAGACAGGTCGGGCGAATAAGGTTCGCTGCGAAACGCCGACGGGAGTCGTCTTTGCCGACCGTCCCTGCGATTCGAGC
>CAZBKC010000220.1:0-5145 GCA_964492345.1 uncultured Steroidobacter sp.
TGCCCTTCCTATGAACCACCGGCCGGCTTACCGGGCCTGGGCCAGGTGCTGGGCTCGGCGATCGTCGAGGATCCGGTCTCCGGCGAGACAGCATTGAAGCTGGGTTTCGCGTTGTCGCGCATGCAAGGCCGCTCAACGATGCCTTCGGCCGGCGAAGCCGGCGACAGCGTGGCAACAGAAGGTGCTCGGCTGTCGTTGCGCGCACTGCTACATTATCTGTGGGACCAGGCCGAGCTGACCCGCTGGCAACCCGGGTTCGCCGGCAAACGCAGCTGGGCCATCGTGCGTGCTCGGTTGCTGCAGGCGGCGCTGCACAAGACGACCCACGACGCCAGCCTGGCCGAGCGGCTCTACATTCCCGAACCGTTCGCATTGGACCGGCGCGACGAGATCAATGCGCGCCGCCTGGCCCAATGGGTCCGCGCCATGACCCCATTGGGCAAAGCGCAGCAGCTGATGCTGCTGGTCGCCGAGGTCAAGGAGATCGTGCCGGCGCGCTACGGCTTCAAGGCCATCGTCAAGCATGTGCCCGATCAAGCCTTCGCGGTAGATGCGCTGCTGTATCGCCGGCTCGGCCGACGCTTCGAGCGCGAACTGTCGCTGTGGGCAGCGAGCGACGACCTGCACATGGTCATGATCGCAACCTTCGCGCTGGGTGCTGCCAGCATTCCAGCGATTGCCGAGCTGTCGTTGATGCCAGTGACGGCCCAGTGGTTGCCGGTCGAGGATGCATACGAACAATGCCTGATCGGACACCTGGTCCACGACGGCCGATCCTTCATCAAGGGACTGCGCTACAACTTGCCGCCTGGCGGAACGATGGTCTGCGCGACTCTGGTCGAAGTCAAAGCCGCGCCGGTATCGCTGTTCATCACGCGCAATGAACTCGATCCGCAGCGGCCCGGTTTCAACGAGGTCGACCTCGAGACTGGAGCGCCCTGGGTATGGCGGGCTGCACGGGGCGCGATGCCAGCGTTGCCCTCCATCGGCGAACCTGCGCATCATCCGGTTGCGTCTGCCTGACGCAGCCTCTGCGCCCAATGCGCTGCAAGCCCATTGACCACTCGTCGATCTGAGACAGATCCTCGTTAGTAGTTCGCCTACTTTCCGGGCTCAGTCGCGGGAGGAACAACAGGGCAACCACTAGACCGCCTGGGAGGATGGCCAGAGGGCGGCGCTTGCTTCGTCGGCGATACCCCGCAGTTCACGACGATATCCGGCCCGAGATTTTCAACATGCGAGTCATGCACGATATTGCCATATCGAGCGTCGGCATGTCGTTTCTCATCCTGAACTTCATTGCTGACCTGTTCTTCCATTCGAGCACGATTCTCCGGTCGTCCCACGCCGATGAAAAGAATCGCCACGAGAATTAGCCAGATGAGTAACGCTCGTATTGCAAATGACAGGATCGCCTGGGCGGGCTCCAACAAGCGGAGCTTGTCGGCAATCTTGGCGTTCACTAGATAGGACTCAACAACGTAGCCCTTGTACGATTCCAGCATGAGCTTTGCGTTGGTTCCGTCGTCACCCACCGATGAGAAGGCCTTCGCCCAGTTGTCCGGCGTGCACCTGACGCTCTCCTGAAAGAACAACTGCGACTTCGGCAGCTTGTCTTTCTGCACGAGATTGCCATGCGTAGCGTCCCAAACAAATCGCGACCTAGTTGCATGAAAGCTGATCAGCGCGCCCCCAGCGACTAGCGCAACAAAAGTGAAGAAAAATAGGTAGGCCGCGTAAACCAGGACGTTCAAATGCGTCCACTCTGTCGCGTGGTCAATCGGATATGAGTCGACCAACCTTGAAAATATGACCCCGGCTGCCGCGGTCAGAAATGCGACGATCGTCAAGAGGCGGGATATCTTCTGGTCTTGGTATTCTGTCTGCTCTTTGGCTTCGTCGAGGCTTTCCTTGGCCTTCGCAAGTACGTCGACAAATTCCTTCGCCTTAGCCGCCTCGGGCGCAATCGAGCTAAGTTCCTCGCGAATCTTCTCGGCGATCTCCCCCGGTTCGATTCGTCTCCCTTCAAAGCTCGGAAAGGTCTTCGTGTCAGCATTGAACAGCGCATGGAGCAGCGCACCTATCATCGACAGCGACTTCATGATTCCTCTCGCCGAATTCGGTCGTGACCAATACTTCTCACGGGACACGAACGTGTTGGGGTCATTCGACCATCGCGCCAAGTGGCTCATCACATGAGCCAGTAAGCGCTTATCCTTTTTCGCAGAGTCACACGGAACGCCATTCCATGCCCTCGGTCTCCACTGTCGTACTGATCGATGCCGACAACACGCTCTGGGATACCGACGCCGTCTACCGGTCAGCTCAACTGTCAGTGCTTTCGCTCACCGAAGCGAAGCTGAACCGGCCCTGCCCTGCAGACGATCGACTCAGCTTTGTCCGCACCTACGACCAGGCACTGGCATCGGCACATCACCTCCACTTGCGCTATCCGCCGCAACTGCTCGTCAGGGCGCTGGAAGCCGGCCTGTTCGGAGCGCCCCCCGCCGCCGCGGCTCGGAACGCGATCGCGGGGCGGCCCTCGGTGCCTCAACCCATGGAGCCAAGTGCAGTCGAAGCTATCGTATCTGAGTTCGTGAGTGCCCTGGGCCAAACTCCAACGCTGCTCCCCAATGTGACGGATGCGGTCAACGCGGGAAAGCGTGCCGGATTTGTCCTCTATGTGATGACCGAGGGTCGAATTGATCGTCAGAGGCGATTGATGGAGGTGCATGGCCTTCAAAGTGCGTTTGAAGGCGTGTGGGAACTCACGAAGAATGAAGCGCAGTTTGCCCGACTGCTTGCTCGATTCCCCGAGTGCCGGGTGGTAGTGGTTGGCGACCAACCAGATCGGGACATAGTTCCAGCTAAGGCAGCGGGTTGCACCACGGTATTCGTGCCGGGCCCATTCACGCCCGACTGGAATGCAGGTGCCCCACCAGCGGCAGCGGACTTTCTAGCGACTGACCTGCTGCAAGCAATGATCTGGTGCATCACGTCCTCGGCCAACTTAGCAGTGATGCCACGCTAGCAATGTCGCCCGGTTGAAACCGACACCCGCGCCCTGCCAACGATGTCCTGAGGGTCCACGTCACTAGCTTCCAGAACGGATATCGCCGACTGATTTCGCCACCGGACGCGGTCCCCCGCCTTGATGGGATCAGTCGGCGTGCCGTGCGATCCCCGACTGAATGTGGCTCCAGCCCATGCCGTCTGAGGTAGGGCATGTCTAGAGCGCGTGAAGTAAATTATTGTCGAGCCGCCAGGACTCAACATCAAATAACTGCACGATGTACACTCTGCCGATCTGAAACAACTGCTGATATTCAGCGAACCATCCGTGACAGTTACCACGGTTGTCGTCACCAACTGCACACAACGCAAGTCTGAGCGGGGCCGAATCGATCTGGCGCATCTAGCTCGCATGCGGGAAGTCGAGCGACTGGCCGAGCACTGGCAGCGTCTCGTCCGCCGGGCGTTGCCTGTGGGTCCTGCCCAGGCGCTGTATCAAGGACGTTCGATTGCCGATACGGCCGCTGCCGCCGCCCATCTGGGATCCTCGTGGTTCGTTGTTTCCGCCGGGCTTGGTCTGGTCCGTTCGGATCAACCCGTGCCGGCCTACGAATGCACGGTGGCCGCGGGCTCGGAACTTAGCGGTCGGCTCAAATTGTCGGGTGCAACGACGGCTGACTGGTGGAACGCAATCACAGCCCCTCGACCCCATCCGCTGTCGCGGCTCATCGCGCAGTCCCCAACCCTGCTCGCCCTCCCAAGCAGTTACTTGCGCATGATCCATGATGACTTGGCGCGGGTGTCGGCTGCCAAGTCGGCGCAACTGCGAATATTCACATCGACAGCAGGGGCGCAGTTCGTGCCTGAGCACTTGGCTAACTGCGTGTTGCCCTACGACGATCGGCTCGAATCTGTGCGTAACTACGCCGGCACGCAATCCGACTTCGCGCAGCGGGCGCTGCGGCATTTCGTGGAGGCGATGGGGGCGGCGTCGCTGCCGCTGGAAGAGGCGCGGGCCATGGTTTCTGCAGCGCTCGCGCATCGTCCGCGGCGGCCGCGATCGATGGGCATGCGGATGTCGGACGACGAGATCCGGGGGTTGCTCACAGCTCAATGGGTGCGGCACGCGGGCAGCAGCACGCGGCTGCTGCGGTACCTGCGGGACGAAGCCCGCATCTCCTGTGAACAGAAGCGGTTTAGCCGGCTCTGGCAAGTGCTGGCGGCGGAAATGCGAGCGTCAGTGTCGGCGCATACATGAAAGCGCCCCCGACTCGACAGGCACTGGTAGTGCGCGCACTGCACACCACCCAGGGAGCGGGGTTGGATGTTTACGCCTTCTTCATAAATGGCGGGGACATCGTGCGTGTGGCTGACATCTCACGCATCGAACGCGACGCCACCGACACACTCAAGGGCTTCCAGCGGCCGGAGATCCGTCAGCACGTCAAGGGGATCCTGGACTACCTCAACCAGGGTGACGTGCTATTCCCCAACGCCATCATCCTTGCAATGTCGCCGGACGTGAAGTTCGCTGCCTCACGAGGAACTCGGCCGACTGGGGATGCGAGGGTGTCGGAGAGCGGAACGCTCACCCTCCCGATCTACGACGAAGGGCAGCGCGTGGCGTGGATCGTGGACGGGCAGCAGCGGTCGATCGCGCTTTCCCAGGCGCAGCACAGGGATCTGGCGGTACCGGTGATTGGGTTCGTGTCTGACAAACTCTCGGTACAGCGGGAACAGTTCATCCTGGTCAACAAGGCCAAGCCGCTGCCGACGCGGCTCATCAACGAACTGCTGCCGGAGACGGCTGCCATGGTGCTGCCACGGGACCTAGTGGCGCGGAAGGTTCCGGCCGAATTGGTGAATCTGCTGAACCAAGACCCCGCGTCCCCGTTCCACCGACTCGTGAAGCGGGCATCGGACCGAGCTGGCTCCAGCGCGGTGGTGACGGATACCGCGCTGATCGCAGCGGTCAAGAGCAGCCTGTCCAACCCGCTGGGTGCGCTGGCGCCGTTCAAGTCGGTCGAGCGCGAAGGCAGTGGGGACGTCGGAGGGATGTACCGCATCCTCACCACGTACTGGACCGCGGTGAAGGCGGTGTTTCCTGACGGCTGGGGCAAGGACCCAAAACAC
>CAZBKC010000220.1:5155-5928 GCA_964492345.1 uncultured Steroidobacter sp.
AAAACACAGCCGGCTGATGCACTCGGCCGGCCTGCTCGCGATGGGACTGTTGATGGACGCGATCTACGCCCGTTTGGCGCCAGATGCGGACGTGGCGGCGGTGCAGCGCGAGATCGAGAAGGTGGCGCCGGCGTGCCGGTGGACGAAGGGGAAGTGGGAGACGTTGGGCCTTGCCTGGAATGAGATCCAGAACACGCCCCAGCACGTGAAGAGGCTGCAGGACGCGCTGGTGCGCGCCTATGCCGCCAGCAACCACCCCAAGAAGTAGCATGAAGTTCCTCTACTCGGACACCCAGGACTACGTCGACCCGGAGTACGACTTCCTGAATGATCGCAACGGTCCCGGCCGCGAACGCTACTGGTCTGATGTGTACGCGCACGAGTTCATGCAGCCGGTGCCGTACGACGGACTGCTGGTGGCGATGAGCGCGGTGCGCCAGGCCGCCGGCGTCGCCGCCTCCAAGGTGCGCTACTCCACGCGCGAAGAGCAGCGCATGCTGCGCGACGGTGCACGCAAGTTCCTGCGCTACGGCGGCCCGCGTTTCAAGGAGGCGATGCTGATGGGCGATTGCGGCGCCTTCGCATACGTCGACCATCCGGTGCCGGCCTACATGCCCGATGAAGTGGTGGAGTTCTACACCGAAGCCGGCTTCACCCATGGTGTCTCGCCGGACCACATCATCTTCGACTGCGACCTGAACAACCCACCCGAGACGGCGGTCGATGTTGCGGTACGACAGCGCTACGCGATCACGCCGGCCAATGCCGAGGCG
>CAZBKC010000221.1:0-5913 GCA_964492345.1 uncultured Steroidobacter sp.
CCAGAAAAATGCCTTCCTTTCCGACCGTCAACCGTCAACGGACAACTGTCAACCGTCAACTTTCACGCCCTGTTCCGTCGCCGTCAGCAGGCTCTTGTGTCGCGCGAAGATGAGGTAGATCGCAAGGCCGATGATATTCCAGACCAGGAACCTCACGGTCGTCGCGAGCGGCAGGCTCCAGAAAAGATAGAGGCAGCCGAGGATGGCCAGCGGACCGACGAGCCAGGCCAGCGGCGTGCGGAACTTGCGGGGGAAATCCGGGGCCGTCCTGCGCAGCGTCAGCATGCAGACCGCGACCGCGATGAAGGCGAACAGCGTTCCCGCGTTTGCGAGTGCGGCGATTTCATTGAGCGGCAGCAGGCCGGCGATGATCGAGACGATCACGCCGGTGATCAGCGTCATCAGGACCGGCGAGCCGGTGCGTGCGCTGATGCGGCTCAGTCGCTGCGGCAGCAGCCCGTCCCGCGCCATGACGAAGAAGATGCGCGACTGGCCGTACATGAATGCCATGATCACGGTAGGCAAGGCGAGCACCGCTGCTGCGGCGATGACCGTTGCCGCTGTCGGGTGATTGAGGTTTCGCAGCACCATCGCAAGCGGTTCCGTACTGGAGGCCAGCGACTGATGGCTGGCGCCACCGAGCGCTGCGGCAGCGACCGCCATATAGATGAAGGTGCAGATCAGCATCGAACCGACGATGCCGATCTTGAGATCGCGTCCCGGATTGCGGGTTTCTTCCGCGGCCGTCGAGACCGCGTCGAATCCATAGAAGGCGAAGAAGATGATGGCCGCGGCCGCCATGACGCCGTGCTTGACGCCGTCGATTTCCGTGCCCGCGAATCCGTACGGCATGAACGGCTGGAAGTTGTCGGCATTGAAGGCGGGCGCAGCCAGGCCGATGAACAACGCCAGCGCAATCAGTTTCACGAACACGAGGACGAGATTGATCGTGGCGCTCTCGCGCGTGCCAAGTGCCAGCAGTCCGGCAACGGCGAGGGAAATCAGGATGGCCGGCACGTTCAAGATGCCGCCCGCGTGCGGCCCGGCCAGCAGGGCCTCGGGCACGTTCCATCCGGCCGATTTGATGACGCCGGCCGCATAGCCCGACCATCCGACGGCCACGGCGCTGCACACGACCGTGTATTCGAGGATCAGAGTCCATCCCACGACCCAGGCCAGCAGTTCCCCGAGAACCACATAGCTGTAGGTATAGGCGCTGCCGGCCACCGGCATCATCGTTGCCATCTCGGCATACGCGAGTGCTGCGCACGCGCAGACGATGCCCGCGATCATGAAGGACAGAATGACGCCGGGGCCTGCGAGACCCGCGCCCACACCCGTCAGCGTGTAGATACCTGTGCCGACGATGCCACCGACGCCCAGTCCGACGAGATGGGGCCAGCTCAGGGTGGGTTTCAGGGCATGGCCGGAAATTCCGGCGGTGATGGTGTCGAGTTGCTTGCGCCGGCTCCAGTAAGCCACGTCGTTTTTGCTCCAGCGTCGATTGTTGTGCGGCGATTGTAACGGCACCGGGGAACCGGACGGGGCAGGTTTGCGAGTGAAGCGAAGGTATACCGCGCTGGCTGGTCAAGGTGAGCGCCACCGATCGTTCCGCCGCATTCCGGACGTGCCCTTTCCGCCGATTCCATTCCGGTCGCGGTGCTCTACGCTGCGGTAGCTCGTGCAGGAACGCCATGGCCAAGAACATCATCATCTGCTCGGACGGGACGGGGAACACCGCCATCAAGGGGCGCGGCACGAACGTCTTCAAGATGTTCGAGTCCGTCGATCTCAATTCGCACCGGTTTCAGCCGGAACGTACCCCGCAGGTCGCGATCTACGACGATGGCGTCGGCACCGAGAGTCTTCGGCTCATGCGGATTCTGGGCGGGGCGGCGGGTTACGGACTGAGCCGCAATGTCCGCCAGCTCTACAAGGAGCTGTGCCGCATCTACGATCCCGGCGACAGGATTTTCCTGTTCGGTTTCAGTCGCGGCGCCTTCACGGTGCGCAGCCTCAGCGGTTTCATCGGTAGGTGCGGAATCGTCGACGTGACCCGGCTGGAAGGTCCGGAGGATCTCGATGCTCTCGTCAAGCGGGCGTACGAGGTCTATCGCAGCTGCTATCGCACCTGGCTGATAAAGAAGCTCATCGGTCCTGCGGATCGCAGCGTCACCGCGAAGTTTCGCGAGCGACACTGTTACGGCAGCGAGCGCATCCACTTCCTCGGTGTGTGGGATACGGTCGATGCCGTCGGCCTGCCGCTGCGCATCTCCGACCTGGTGAACAAGCTGATCTATCAGTTCAAGTTTCCCGATCTGGTGCTGAGCACCGCGGTGGACCGGGCAGTGCACGCGCTTGCCATCGATGACGAACGCCAGTCCTTCCAGCCGCTGATCTGGGACGAAACGGCGCCGCTGCAGTCGGGTCAGTCGATCGAACAGGTATGGTTCTCGGGCGCGCACTCCAATGTCGGCGGCGGCTATCCCAAGCAGGGCATGTCGCTGGTCGCACTCGACTGGATGATGCATCACGCCGAACACGCGGGACTGAGGTTCGTGCCCAACGAACGCGCGTACTACAGCGAACACGCCAACGTCGACGACAAGCTCTACGACCCGCGTTCGGGCATGGGCACGTTCTATCGCTGGCTGCCGCGCGATGTCGCGGGCATGTGCGAAGCCAGCGGCGTCACGCCCAGGTTGCATCTGAGCGTGCTGGAGCGGATCGCGCATGGCACGGATGACTATCGCCCCGGCAATCTGCCCGCCAACTCGCAGGTGGTGTTCACCCGCACGGGCGATCCGGTCAAGGACGCCGCGGCGGCGGAGCGTGCCAACGCTGCAGAGACGGTGCTGCGGGAAGGACATCCGGAGGCGCCATCGCTGCTCGATACGGTGGTGACACGTTTACACGTTGGGCGTCTGTCCTACCGGATTTTCGTGCTGACGATCGTCGCGGTGTTGCTGCTCGCCGCTTCGTTCTCGCCGCAGGCGACGACGTCGGCTGGCGTCTTCGTGATGAGCCTCGGAGGCCTGCTGTTCGAACTGATCACCAGTCCCTTCGACACGCTCCGCGCGCTGTTCTGGCACGGTTCGAATTCACTGCTGCTGGCCGGTGTGCTGGTCGTGGGCCTCGCGATCGCCTGGCTGCTGTCGTGGTGGTCGACGCGCGGCATGAAGCGCGCGTTTGCAGGCTTCTGGTTCGTTCACCAGCAGAAACTGCGCGATGCGCTGAAGAAGGCGCGGGCCCGCAGCGCCGAAGTGAAGCAGTGGCGATCTGGAGCAAGGTGACGGTTACGAGGGAAGAAGTGACGGGGTGGCGAAGTGACAGAAAGGAAAACTTTCTGAACCGTCGTGACTCCCTTCTTCAGACCCCCCGCATCAGCACCACGACACCCATCACCATGAAGATCACCGCCGTCGTGATGTGAATCGGTCGCAGCGGCAGCGATTTGCCGGCGAGCTGTCCCAGCAGGACGACCGGCACGTTGGCCAGCATCATGCCCAGCGTCGTACCGACGACGACGGACGTCAGCGAGTCATAGCGGGCGGCGAGTGCAATGGTTGCGATCTGGGTCTTGTCGCCCATCTCCAGCAGGAAGAAGGCGACTGCGGTTGCCGCAAACACGCCGAAGCGCGGCGGCGTCGCTTGCTGTGTTTCATCGATCTTGTCTGGAATCAGCGTCCAGATGCCCATCGCGATGAACGACAGGCCGAGCACCCAGCGCAGGATGTCCGGGCCGATCGCCGCAGCCAGCAGCGCGCCGACGGCGCCGGCGAGCGCGTGGTTCAGCAGGGTCGCCATGAGGATGCCGAGGATGATCGGCAGCGGCTCGCGGTAGCGGGCTGCGAGCACCAGTGCGAGCAGCTGGGTCTTGTCACCGATTTCCGCCAGCGCGACGACGCCGGTGGAGACGAGGAGGGCTTCGAGCATGTTCTTTTTCAGTACCGGGATCGAGCGGCGGTGAGCCAATGACGCAGCGTCCCCCGCTCGACCCCAGGCTTGCTGGTACCGGGAACTGCATCATCGGTCTCGCCCTGCCCGGACCTTGCGGTCCGTGAGCCGAGCGCGCCATGGCCGCACGGGCAGCCAAGTGTGTTGACGCGCTCTCCGCGAGCCCCACAAGAGCCGGACGCGGCAGCTACTCCCCAACGAAGGGCCGGCAGCTTAGGGAGCGAGCCTGCACGGGTCAATCGGGCACACCATGAATGGGACAACGCCGCTGGAACCTTCGCGAGCCGGACTGTCTGATCCGGGGCCCGGTCAGGGGATACCCAGTCGTTGACACGGGTGTAACCAATCGCAATGTGCCGTGTTATCGCCCCAGAGGGACGGCGGTGACGACCGGCAATAGAGGTGACCGCTGTAACCTTTTGACGAGTCCGGGCGTCAAAGGGTGCATTGGGAAGATCGGAGCCCTCGGGCTTCAGTTGACTCGTGGGGATTGAGAGTTCGACACGCAGGCAAAGTGGCCGTGCCGCCGGACCGCAGGAGTAATCGCAAGTGACCAGTCATGCACGGCAGCAATCCGCAGCGGATATCGCGTCCGAAACCGACAATTCGGCAAATGCACCCGCCGAATCCAGTTCTGAATTCAGCCCCGAATCCAGTCATCGAGCCACCGTGTCACGACTGGCTCCCCTTCATCCTGCGGACGAATCCGTGACCTCCGGAACCGTGGACGTCGGCTACGATAGCGGCGTGCGGGATACAGGCAGGAAGTCGATGCGCGTGTGGATCATTGTTGCCCTCGCGCTCGTGGCGGCCGTCGCGACATGGATGCTCACGCGAGGATCCGCCGTACCGGCAGGCGATCCTGCCGCGGCCGCGGATGCCGTTCCGCTCGAGCTTGCCCAGGTCGACGTGTCGTCCGTTCAGGAACGCGTGCTGTCGCGCTACCTGCCGCTGTCCGGATCCATGTCACCGGTCGTGCAGGCTACGGTGAAGTCGAAAGTCAGTGGCGAGGTGGAGCACCTCACGGTTCGTGAAGGCCAGGACGTGCGCGAAGGCGACGTCATTGCACGTATCGACACTCGCAATCTCCAGGCGCAATACGAGCGGGAGCTGGCAGCAGTCGACAAGGCGCGCGCCGATCTGGACCTGGCCACGCTGAACCGCGACAAGAATCGTTCGCTGCTCGAGCAGAAATACATCTCGCAGAACACGTACGAACAGACCGAAAGCGCCCATGCCGCGAGCGTCGCCAACTTCAAGCTGGCTGAAGCACAGGCACGCATGGTCAAGATCAATCTCGATGACGCGGTGATCCGCGCGCCGTTCACGGGCACGATCGCGAAGCGCCTGGTGCAACCCGGTGAGAAGGTGTCACCGGACTCCTCGATCGTAACCATCGTCGATCTGCGGCAGATGCTGCTCGAGGCGGCGGTGCCGGCCGCGGAGATTCCTTCGGTCCACATCGGCCAGACCACGCGTTTCCGCGTCGGCGGTTTCGGCGATCGCGAATTCACGGGCGAAGTGCAGCGCATCAGTCCGACGACGGTGGAAGGCTCGCGCGCCATCATCATCTATATCGCAGTATCGAACGCCGATCGCGCGCTGAAGGGCGGCATGTTCGCGCAGGGTCAGCTCGTGCTCGATGCCACCCAGCCCGTGCTGTCGATTCCGCAGATGGCCGCGCGCGACGAAGCCGGCGCCTCGTTCGTATACACGCTCGAGGACGGCAGGATCGTGCGCAAGCCGGTCACGCTCGGCCAGCGCGTCAAGGGCCAGGATTTCGTCGAAGTGAAGGAAGGGCTGCTGGCCGGCGAACACGTCATAGTGGCCGACATCGGCGAGGCCAAACCCGGTTCGCGAGCGATCGTTCGCGGGAAACAAGCCAGCGCGGAGAAGCAGGCCGCTGACAAGAGCTGACGTCCGCTCCGCCCTCCGTCACCCCGTCACCTACGTCAC
>CAZBKC010000222.1:0-5898 GCA_964492345.1 uncultured Steroidobacter sp.
CCGCCGGCGTCAGTCGCACGGCGGCGGCGGCGGCGACTTCCTGTTCTGTAATTCTCGATGAGGCCGGATACACGCCGCGTACGATGCGTTCACGGACGGTCTGATAGGCCTTGTCCACTGCTTTAGCCATGTTCTTCCTTCGGAAATGCTGGAGAGCCCGCGCGGGGCCCGATGGCCGCGAGTGTATACGCGCCGGCTACGGCGGCGACAGCGTTGCACACGGCGCAAACCGTCACTGCGCGAACTGCGTGGGCGGATGCGGGTTTACCCCGATCCCTCCCGAAGCCCCGTCAATTCCGTGATATCTGACTGATATTTCTGGGAAAAGGACCGGCCCTGGAGAGCATCGACGGCACCGGCCTGCCCCGTTGCTCCTGCAACCAGTGTCCGGCCTGGATGAGATTGTTCAAATCGACGCCCGTGTCGAATCCACTGCGCTCGAGCATGTACACGAGATCTTCGGTGGCGACGTTGCCGGTCGCGTCCGGTGCGAACGGGCAGCCACCGATGCCGCCGACACTGGAGTCCAGCGTCCGGACGCCAGCCATCACCGCCGCATACGCGTTGGCGACCGCCGTGTTGCGGGTATTGTGAAAATGGCAACGCAAGGGAATCTGTGTGACTTCGCGCAGTCGTCCGACGAGATCAGTCACCTGTGAAGGCACTCCCACCCCGATCGTGTCAGCGAGCGCGATTTCCAGCGGCTGCGAATCTGTCAGCCGCTTGACGATGTCGATGACGCGGCTCATCGGCACCTCGCCTTCGAACGGGCAGCCCAAAGAAACCGTCACAGTGATCTGCGCGCGTATCCCGGCATCGCGGGCCAACGGCGCTATCTCTTCCCATGCGCGCAATGTCTCTTCGATGCTCGCTCCCTGATTGCGTTGCGAGAAGCTTTCGGTCGCCGAGGTCACCATGCCGATCTCGGTGCAGCCTGCGGCCAGTGCACGATCGAAGCCCTTTCGATTCAGCACCAGGCCGACGTATTGAATCCCGGCGGTGCGCGGCAGACCTGCCAGCACGGCTTCGGCATCTGCCATCTGCGGCACACGCTTCGGGTTGACGAAGCTCGCGACCTCGATACGGCGCAGTCCCGCAGCGGCGAGACGCTCGATGAGCTGCAGCTTGACGTGCGTCGGTACGATCTCGGACTCGCTCTGCAAGCCGTCGCGCGGACCCACTTCGACGAGTTCGATGGCTGGCATGGCGGTCACTGCAGAAAGTCGAACCGGCGCACTTCCTGTCGCGACGCAATCACTTTGCGATACACGTACGCTGCGCAGGCCAGATCCTGCAGAGCGAGGCCTGTGGAATCGAAGATCGTAATGTCGGCTGGATTCAACCGGCCGCTCCTGGCGCCAGCGGCGACATGACCCAATTCGGCATGAATGTCGCTTGCCTGGAGTAAACCTTCCGTCAACGGAACATTCACCTCGCCGCTATGTGTGGCCTGTTCCATTTCGTCGACCACTACGCGTGCGGATGTCGTCAGTTGCGACTGCAGTTCCTGCTTGCCGGCAGCATCCGCACCGATCGCATTGATGTGCGTGCCGGGCCTGACCCATGCAGCTTCCACAATGGGTGCCCGCGCCGGAGTAATCGTCGTCAACACATCCGCTGCCCGGACGGCCTCTTCAGCGGAACCTGCAATCTGCACGACCACGCGAAAGCGATCGGTCGCCGCCAGCGCCAGGCGTGTGGCGCGCTCGGTATCGAGGTCATACACCATGATTCGATCGATGCGCGGCCGCACGGCCAGCACCGCTTCGATCTGCGTCATCGCCTGGTTGCCGGCACCGATCAGTGACAGCACTGTCGCGTCCGCGCGCGCCAGCAGACGCGTCGCCACGCCGGCCGCCGCACCGGTGCGCAGCCGCGTGATCGCGGTCGCATCCATGATGGCCAGCGGCATGCCAGTGGGCGGATCGAACAGCGTCAGCGTACCGACGATGGAAGGAACATCGCGGTTGCCCGGATGCATGTTGATGTTCTTGATCGATGCGTAACCGAGCGGCGCCGCATAGGCCGGCATCGCACGCACATCCCCGCCGGGAAGGTCCAGGTACACCTTCGAAGGCATCTGCACTTGGCGCCGACCGTGCAGACGGAAAATCTCCTCCACGGCTGCCAGCGCTTCGCGCATGTCGATCGCGGCGAGGACTTCCGATTGATTGAGCAGGATCGTCCCGGTCATCGGTCACTCTGCATCGGTCACGGCACCTTGCGAGGCACTGCTGACGCTACGCGCATACTTCGCCAGCACACCGCGGCGCGCGTATGGCTCCGGCGCCTTCCATATCTTGCGACGCTCGGCGAACTCGGTCTCGCTCACACTGCAGCGAATCTCGCGGCTCACGGCGTCGATCGTGATTTCATCACCATCGCGGACGAGGCCAATCGGGCCGCCGACTGCGGCTTCGGGTGCGAGATGACCGACGACGAATCCGCGGCTGCCGCCGGAGAATCTGCCGTCGGTGATCAGCGCGACTTTTCCGGCCAGACCGCGTCCCGCGATGGCACTCGTGGGGCTCAGCATTTCGCGCATCCCCGGACCGCCCTTCGGTCCCTCCTGCCGGATCACCACGACATCGCCTTCCACCACGACACCATCGAGGATCGCCTGCAGGGCGCGTTCCTCGCCGTCGAACACGCGCGCGCGACCGGTGAACGACAGACCTTCCTTGCCCGTGATCTTGGCCACAGAGCCTTCGGGAGCAAGGTTGCCGTAGAGGATGACCAGATGGCTTTCCGGTTTGATTGGATCGTTGAACGCGTGAATGATGTCCTGGTTCTTCGGATACGGCTTCACGGACTTCAGGTTGTGCGCAAGCGTCTTGCCGGTGACGGTGATGCAGTCGCCATGCAGCAAGCCTTCGTTCAGCAACATCTTCATGAGCGGCTGGATGCCGCCGATCTTGACCAGTTCCGACATCGCGTACTTGCCGCTGGGGCGAAGATCGGCGAGCACCGGCACACGCTTGCCGATGCGTGTGAAGTCGTCGAGTTCCAGCGGCACGCCGGCCGTGTGGGCGATCGCCAGCAGATGCAGCACGACGTTGGTCGATCCGCCCAGCGCGATCGCCACGGTGATCGCGTTTTCGAAGGCCTTGCGCGTGAGGATCTGCGAGGGACGCAGGTCGGCCTTCACCAATTGCAGTACTGCTTTCGCAGCATTGCGGCAATCGGCGAGCTTCTGGCCGGATACCGCATCCTGCGCGGAACTGTTGGGCAGACTCATCCCCAACGCTTCGATGGCGGACGCCATGGTATTCGCGGTGTACATGCCGCCGCAGCTTCCAGGGCCCGGGATGGCGGTGCGTTCGATATCGAGCAACTCGGCGTCGCTGATCTTTCCGGCAGCGCGTGCGCCCACCGCCTCGAAAACGGAGATCACATCGCGGCGTTTCTTGCCTGGCTTGATCGTGCCGCCGTAAACGAAGATCGCGGGGCGATCGAGGCGCGCGAGCGCCATGAGGCAGCCGGGCATGTTCTTGTCGCAGCCGCCGATGGCGACGATGCCGTCGAAGCCCTGGGCACCGGAGACGGCTTCGATCGAATCGGCGATCACTTCACGCGACACCAGCGAATAACGCATGCCGGGCGTGCCATTGGAGATACCGTCGGAAACCGTGATGGTGCCGAAGGTCGTGCTCTTGCCGCCGGCCTTGTCGACCGCGGTGGCTGCCGCCTTGGCGAGCTTGTCGATGTGCATGTTGCATGGAGTCAGGTTGCTCCAGGTGGAGGCAACGCCGATCGCGGGTTTCCTGAAGTCGGCATCCTTGTAGCCGACAGCACGAAGCATGGCGCGGCTCGGCGCCTGGGCGTAGCCGTCGACGACGACGCTGGAATAGCGTCGTGCGGAATCCTTGTTACGGGGGGTGCGGTTGCGGGGGGTCTTGCGGGCTGGCATGGAGGTGGCTGGCATTCACATGAAAAACGCGGGCCGCCATCCTCCGCGACGCGCTTGCAGCTTGCAAGCGCCTGCGAGCATCACGTGCCGGTATCGGCAATCCTGTGTTCGCGCAGCAGGACGATCAGCACGCCGATGAGCGTCACCGCCCCGCCCAGCAGCATCTTGGGTGTCAGCTGATCGTGCGGCAGGGTGATGCCGACGGGTAACGCGCCTTCAGGAACGCGTAGAGCGCGCGAATGCACTGCGCCTCCGCACCGACCGGGCGTCCGGGACGGTCCTTGCTGTTCCAGGAATACATGTCGATGTGCATCCAGGTGCGCGCCTCGCTCACGAATCGCTTCAGGAACAGCGCGGCCGTGATGGCGCCGGAAAAACCGGAAGTCGAAACATTGTTCAGGTCCGCGATCTTGCTCGACAGTTCGTCCTCGTAGCCCGGCCACAGCGGCATCTGCCAGAGCGGATCGGATTCGGCGAGGCCGATGCGGACGAGATCCGCCGCAGCGGCATCGTCGTTCGAGAACAGCGCGGGCAACTCGGGACCGAGCGCTACGCGCGCCGCACCGGTCAGCGTCGCGAGATCGATCAGCAGATCCGGCTTTTCCTCGTCTGCCAGCGCCAGGCCATCGCACAGGATCAGCCGCCCTTCCGCATCCGTGTTGCCGATCTCCACCGACAACCCCTTCCGCGTTGCGATCACATCGCCGGGACGAAATGCATTGCCGGCAATCGCGTTCTCTACGACCGGCACGATCACACGCAAGCGGATCGGCAACTTCGCGTCCATGACTGCCTGCGCCAGGCCGAGCACCGCCGCGGCCCCACCCATGTCCTTCTTCATCAGCAACATCGAGGCGCCGGGTTTGATATCGAGCCCCCCGGAATCGAAACACACGCCCTTGCCCACCAGCGTGACTTTCGGATGGGAGGCATCGCCCCATTCGATATCGACGAGCCGTGGAGCGACTGCACTGGCGCGGCCGACGGCGTGAACGGCCGGGAATCGCTGTTCCAGCAGCGCCTCGCCGATGATCTGCCGGTGTCTGCATTCGAATCGCCTGGCCAGTTCGAGAGCGGCATCGGCCAGCGTCTGCGGCGTCATGTCGTTGGCCGGCGTGTTCACCAGGTCGCGCGCGAATGCCGACGCGACGCGCAAGCGTTCGAGCTGCGCGATATCGACGCCTTCCGGAACCTGCAGGACCAGCGAGCGGCTCGTCGCAGGCCGGCGATAGCGTTCGAATCGGTATTGCCCATAAAGCCAGCCAAACGCGAACTGCGTTGCTGTGGCAAGCGGCATGGATTGAGACAGATGATAGTTCCCGTCCGGAATTCGATCGGGCAGCCCGGCAGCGAGCCAGCAACTGAATTCATCGCGCGTCGTTCGCCTGCCCAATCCCAACGCGACTGCGGCCAGCGCACCATCGGCTCCCGGAATCAGAACGACCTTGAAGCGTTCGCCCTTGAAGGCATTCGCAGCGATCCAGATTTTCGTCGCTGCATTCAGCGCGCCGCGCCATTCCTCGAAGGCATCTTCGTAGACCAGATGAATGGGGATGGACCCTGCGTGGGCGACGGTCGTGAGCATCGTCTGGGGCAGCGCAATGCAGCAGTCGGGAGGGAGCGAGAGGATATCAGGGTTGGCATTTGCTTCTGCTTCAGATCGCTGCGAAATAGCCTTCCTCCCGTCATCTGGGAAACCCCTGCACTTGTGTACAAGGGGTTGACAAGATCAGCGGCCGTATGATGCTATCCGCCTGATTTATCACACCGTCTTGCTCCTCTGCACTCGATGTTGTCCGCCCGGTTGTGTAGCCCGCTCCAAGGCACGGCTCCCACCGACGACGAGCAGAGAATGGCGGCTGAAGCGTCGGACGTTCGCACGTGAATTGCGTGTGACACCGCACGAGAAGTCGGATAAGGGCCACGAAACCGCACAACGAACCCCGCACCGGCCAGCCCGAGGCGGGGTTCTTTATTTTGTTTGAACA
>CAZBKC010000223.1:0-5883 GCA_964492345.1 uncultured Steroidobacter sp.
TTGTGAAGGCATGCTCGAAGGCTAGCGGGATCATGTCTGCGGCCGGCATCGAGTAACTGCGCGTTTGCGGAGATTCTCCCTCTGCTTCACTACCTGCTGAAGCAGATAGTGGGGTGGGGTCGATGAGGCCGATGTCTGATGCCTGAAGAAGGCTATACGGACTGTAACAGTCGAACCGATGAGCAAGAGCGCTATAAACGCGCTGGTCAATGCCCGAGCGCTTCCTGCAACGTCGATGCGGTGAGCAGGCGTTCGCCGATGGCGTCCAGCTCTTCGATCTGGGCCGTCACAATCCGGTGTTGAATCTCGTCGGTCAGCGGGCCGAAGCGCAAGCTCAGCTGCCGGATGACGAGGGCGGCTCGTCCCTGGGCGATGCCTTCAGCAATGCCCTCGGCAATGCCTTCGGTTCTTCCCTGCGTGAAATACTGTCGGGCGAACTCGCTCTGATACTCGTACTTGGCTGGATTCATGGACTGCAACGCCCGGCGGGCGGCCTCACTGAGGGAACTGAGGATGAGATCAAGATACAACTGCGTCCGATCTTCGTCGAGCTTTTCACTGGCCAGCTGTGCGACCAGCGCAATCTGCACTGACCTCGCCGTATCCGCATCCTGCCCATGCGCCATGGCAGAAAGCACGGCGAGTTCAGGATCGGCCTGAGCCTGAAATTCGTCGGTAACTTCCGGCACCCCGGAAGGACGCAGTACGAGCGGAATGAATCTGTTGCCACCGCCCAGATCAGTGGGTCTGGCAGCCCAGCGGGCAACGGATTCATCGGCCGTGACGACCAGCAGACATACGGGACATTCGAGCCGTGCACGCAGATTCGTCACGTACACCGGCCATACGAAGGGCTTGCGCTCGTCGCGCGACAACTGTGCCTCCACGACGATGCCCAATACGGGAGTGCCGTTCAGCAACAGGACAACCAGATCCGCCCGATATTCGGTGGGCTGTATATCCGTGAGATCGGCGGAGTCGATGCGAACTTCGGTGTATGCCGGCAATTCGACATGCAGCGCATCGCGCAGCAGGTCAGGCGCCAATGCGGGTCGATTGCGAAACAGCAGGAGCAGCGCTTCGTGCAATTGTGAGGGCATGCCTGAAGGCTAGCGGGATCATGGCTGCGGCCGGCATCGAGTAACTGCGCGTTTGCAGAGATTCTCCCCCTCGGCGCAGCAGATCCTGCAGTTGCCCACTATCTGTACAGGCTGTACAGTCAGTCGCATGAGCAAATCATCTGCAGGGTCAGGTCCAAAGCAGGGCGTGGAGGATGCGCGCAGGAACCTTCCTGCGTTGCTGGAGCGCGCCAACCGCGGCCAGACAGTCGTGATCACCAAACACGGCAAGCCCTTTGCGGCCATTGGGCCCGTGCAAGCGGGTGCAGGCCGAAAGAGCCCCACGGGGCTGTCCCTGGGCCAGTTGCGCGGCACTGGCAAAGGGCTCTGGGGCAGGGATTCGTCGGCGTGGATAAGGAAAGAGCGCAAGGAATGGTGAGATGACCGTGGAAGGGATTCCTCAGGGCGGTCTCGTGGTCATCGACTCGGCGCCGATCATCTACTATCTCGAAAACCATCCACTATTCGCCGATCGCTTTGCCCCATTCTTCGAGGCTGCGGAAAACGGCGAACTTGCCATTGCCATTTCGGCGATCACATTGGCTGAAGTGCTGGCAGGCCCGTTGCAGCGCGGAGATGAACTGCTCGCCGGACGGTACGAACATGCTCTCACCGCAGCCGCTGGCTGGCAGCTGGTACCCGTCAGCCAGCAGATTGCCGTTCAGGCAGCCCGCTTCCGGACGGTCTACAGGATGCGGCTGCCTGATGCGATTCAGGTCGCCACTGCAGTCGTGACGGGGGCCCGGGCCCTGATCGCGCATGACAGGACTTTCCGCAAGGTCAAGGGCATCGAGATCATCGGGACGTGACAGCGGGCCGGGAAGCAACCGAGCGGTTGCCCTGACAATAACGACATCTCAGCAGGTAGGTCTGACTCATGCAGGATGTTCTCGGTGAATTGCCTGGTATCTTCGCGGCTTCGTCGCCCGCGTGGGTGTTGTTGATTTTCGTCCTTGGCCTGCTCGTCGGCAGCTTCCTCAATGTCGTGATCCATCGTGTGCCGATCATGTTGGAACGTGAGTGGAAGGCACAGGCGCAGCAGATACTGGAAGAAGGGGGTAGTGAGCAGGGGGTAGGGGGTAGTCCGAATTCCGAACCTCCAGCCTCCAGCCTCCAGCCTCCAGCCTCTTCCTCTGCCTACAACCTCATCGTCCCCCGCTCCGCCTGCCCGAAATGCGGCGCGATGATCACGGCTGCGCAGAACATCCCCGTCATCAGCTACCTGTTCCTCAAGGGCAGGTGCGCGAAGTGCGGCACGAAGATTTCGGCTCGCTATCCGATCGTCGAGGCCATCACTGGCATCCTCTCGGCGACCGTCGCGTGGAAGTTCGGATTCCACTGGTACACCGGTGCTGCATTGCTGCTCACCTGGTTCCTCATCGCACTCACGGTCATCGACTTCGACACGCAACTGTTGCCGGACAACATGACGCTGCCGCTGATGTGGATCGGTCTGTTGCTGAGTCTGGCTGGAACTGTGCCGGCGTTCGGGCTGCCGGTGGACATGAGGTCGAGCATCCTCGGCGCCGTTGCAGGCTATCTCAGTCTCTGGAGCGTCTACCAACTGTTCAAGCTGGTCACGGGCAAGGAAGGCATGGGTTACGGCGACTTCAAGCTGTTCGCGGCGCTGGGCGCGTGGATGGGCTGGCAGATGCTGCCGCTGATCATCCTGTTGTCGGCGTTCACCGGTGCGGTCGTGGGCATCGTGCTGATCGTCGCCCGCGGGCGCGATCGCAACATTCCGATTCCGTTCGGTCCGTATCTCGCCGCCGCGGGCTGGATCGCCTTGATGTGGGGCGATGAGATCGTCGGCAGCTATCTTCGCGTCAGTGGAATCGGGTCTGGCCTGTAGCCGAGACGCGGATCATCGAAGCAGCAGTCCGAATGACTGGTTGCCTCGGAACTTGCCATCCGACTACGCTTCTGCCGTATGAGTCTCACGTTCGTGAAGGGAGTTGTTCACTCCGCGCCCAGCGATTCCTCCAGCGTCGCGGCGGTCAGCAATCGTTCGCCAATGGCGTCGAGTTCGTCCACTGAGGCTGCCGAGATTCTTGCGCGAACGTCATCGGTCAGCGGACCGAAGCGCAGCGACAGTAGCCGAAGGAGCAACGACACACGTCCTTCCGCTCGGCCTTCCGTCTTTCCCTGGGCCAGGTAGCGCCTGGCGAACTCGCTCTGATACTCGTACTTCGCTGGATCCATGGTCTGCAACGCCCGACGGGCGGCCTCGCTGAGAGAGCTGAGAACAAGGTCAAAATACAGCCGCGACCGGTCTTCGTCGAGGCCGAGGCTGGCCATCTGTGCCGCCAAGGCGATCTGTACCGATTTTCCGGTATCCGGGCTCTGCCCATGCGCCATCGCGGAAAGCACGGCCAGCTCTGGATCGCTTCGCGCGATGTCCGGATCGAGGATTTCCGGCACACCCGAAGGATGCAGCACCAGCGCGCTGAATGTATTGCCGCCACCCATTTTTATTGGCCTGCTGGCCCAGCGGGCGACGGATTCCTCGGAGGTGACCACCAGCAGGCACACGGGGCACTGCAGCCGGGCACGCAGGTTCGTCACGTAGACCGGCCACACGAAGTCCTTGCGGTCATCGCGGGCCAGTTGCACTTCGACGACGATGCCCAGCACCGGGGTACCGTCCAGCAGGAGTACGACCAGATCCGCCCGGTATTCCGCCGGCTGAATATCGGTGAGGTCCGCGGAGTCGATGCGCGCCTCGGTGTACGCGGGCAACGGGATGTTCAGCGCATGACGCAGCAGTTCGGGCGCCAGCTCCGGCCGGTTGCGGAACAGCAGCAGCAGAGCTTCATGCAGATGCGAGGGCATGCGCGCAGAGTGGAGCGACGATTGGTGTCGTGGATGTCGAATATCTGTGCGCTCCGCGGAATTTTGCCGATGCCACGCCGCACGCGATGCCCGCAGCGAATTGGATCGCTCAGCCGCACGCGGTAGGCTTCGGCCAGGAGTGTCGAGTCGACCTTCCGGAGCATTCACCAACATATGAACCGCCCCCTCCTCATCGCCCTCACCGGCGGCATCGCCAGCGGCAAATCGGCTGTCGCCCGGTTGTTCGAGAACCTGGGCGTACCGGTGCTCGACACCGATCAGCTCGCCCGGGACGTCGTTGAGCCGGGAATGCCGGCCTTTGCTGAAATCGTCGCCACCTTCGGGCGCGAGGTCATTGATGACTCGGGCCGGCTCGATCGCCGACGCCTGCGGGATCGGGTATTTGCCGACCCGGCGCAGCGCCAGCAGCTGGAATCCATCACGCATCCCGCCATTCGCGCGGAACTCGCGCGATGTTCCGCGGCCGCGGGCGGTGCCTACCAGATCCATGTGATTCCGCTGCTGGTCGAGGGCGGACGCAGCGACAGCTACGACCGTGTGCTGGTGGTCGATTGTCCCGAAGAGCAGCAGATCGAGCGCCTGATGGCGCGGGACACCTCGAGCGCCGAGCAGGCCCGGAGCATCCTCGCCGCCCAGGCAACCCGCGAGCAGCGGCTGAACGCCGCGGACGATGTGATCGTCAACACCGGAACTCTGGCCGACCTCGAACAGTTCGTGCTCACGCTGCATCAGAACTATGAGCGGCTGGCTGTGGAAAGAAGCGGATAGCGGATGGCGGATAGCGGATAGTTCAGAGCCGCTACCGCGCCTTCATCTCTTTCCGGGCTTCTGACTATCCGCTATCCGCCATCCGCTATCCGCTTCTTCCATGCTTCCCTCATGTCGTTGAGTGCAGCACAATCCGTACGATGACTTCCGCAGACGCAACCGCACCCGGAGCGGCAAGGGCCACGCCCACCGTGTACGAGCAGCCGCTCAACGAGCGGATGCGTACCTTTCTGCGGCTGGATTTCCTGTACCAGCAGACGCTGTATCACGAGGAACGTGCCGACCAATGGTCGACGCGCGCCGCCATGAGTTCGCTGTTGGAAATCCTAGCGATCACTGCGCGCGGCGACATCCGCAGCGAAGTCCTCAAGGAACTCGAACGGCAGATGGCCGTGATGCACGAATACGGCGCACGCCCCGGCGTCGACGGCGGTCGCCTGAAGGCCGTGCTGTCCAATCTGGCGAAGCTGCGCGCGGAACTGAACAACGCCGGCGGCATGTTCATGCAGCGACTGCGCGATTCGGAATTCCTGAATGCGATCAAGCACCGCAGCGCCATCCCGGGTGGAACCTGCGAGTTCGACCTTCCCGATTATCGTCACTGGCTCGACCAGCCCTTCGAACAACGCTCGCAGACGTTCAATGGCTGGATGTCGACGATCCGCCCGTTGTGCGACGCTGTGACCGAACTGCTCTGGCTCACACGTGAAGCGGCTCGCCCGAGACCGGAGACTGCCCCGGGAGGTTCCTTCCAGTTGGTCCTGGAACGCGAGAACCCGTGCCAGCTCATCCGCATCACGCTGCCTGCCGACACGAACCTGTTCCCCGAGATCAGCGGCAGCCATCATCGCTGCAGCATCCGTTTCATGACGTCGACGGATGTGAATACGCGGCCCGTGCAGACCGGGGATGACGTGAGGTTTTTGCTGACGACGTGTACGTAGCACGGCGTAGCCGTGCGGGCTCTGGACTGCTGGGTACTGGGCTGCTGGCCAGACGAAACCCCACCCTCTACCAAGCAGTTCATCTTTTCATTTTCTGGCTAGTTTTCCATCGCGCTTCGCGCGACTCGCAAGGCATGAAAGGGCACGGAACATCCTCTGACTAACCGCCATCCGCTAACCGCCAACCGCTTCTTTCTTAC
>CAZBKC010000224.1:0-5878 GCA_964492345.1 uncultured Steroidobacter sp.
GACTCGATCGTGCGCGGCACGACTTCGGCGCAGATCATCGACCTTGCCCGCGAAGCCGGTGCGCGTCGCGTGTATTTCGCCTCGGCGGCACCGCCGGTGCGCTATCCGAACGTCTACGGCATCGACATGCCGGCGGCTTCCGAACTCGTCGCTGCCGCACGCACTGAAGAGGAAGTGGCCGCCATCATCGGGGCCGACAGGCTCATCTATCAGGATCTCAGCGATCTCGTGCATGCCTGCCAGCATCACGATTCGGACGTCCACCAGTTCGATACGTCATGCTTCTCGGGTGAATATGTGACGGGGGACATCACGCCGGCGTATCTCGAACGCCTGCAGACCGAACGCTCGGATCAGGCCAAGGAAAAGCGCCGACAGGTCAGCCGCCACTCGTTCAAGGCAATCCGCGCGGTCTGACCGCGCCTGCAGCGGCGGAGGGGCTCCGTGTCATCTGGAGTGCCGTCAACCGCGGGCCGGACATCGCCAACCACCCAGTCCCGGTTCACACCGCGCCTGCTGATCATCACGGATCACACTGAACTCGGCCGCGCGCTCGAACACCACGCCACCGTCGTCTGGCCCGAAGCTGAATGCCGGGTGCATGCACCGCGGGTCTCCGGCCGGTTTCACGCGGCATTCACGGCGCTGGGCTACGACGTCGTCATCCTGGACGACCGCGTCGAGCGCGGGCGCGGCGAAGAGTGGCTCGAGAATCTGCTGCGACGTGAAGATTTTCCACCGATCGTCTATCTCGCCCCGGGTGATGAGCCCGCGCTCGCGAAGCGCGTCATGGCGCGTGGCGCCGTGGATGTGCTGGTACGCGAGCGTATCGATCATCGGCGGCTTGCCTCAGCCCTGCGCGAAGGCGTGCAGCGCCGGCGCCAGCAGCTTTCCCTGCAGCGAATGAGTGCGCACGCACGTGCCAGTTCCACGTTTGGCCCGGTAACGATTCGCGGTCACCGCTTTGTGCGCGAGATCGCCGTCGGCGGTACGTCGATGGTGTACCTCGCCGAAAGCGAGCGTGCCGGCGACATGGTCGTGCTCAAGGTGCTGCGCGATGCGCCGGAGGCACGCGACCCGCAGGCGCAGTTCGCGCGATTCCTGCAGGAGTACGAACTGATTTCGGCCATCCGCCATCCGAACGTCGTGCGCATCTACGATCTCGGCATCGCCGACGATCACGCCTACATCGCGATGGAGTATTTTCCGCTGGGCGATCTGCGCGGCCATATCGCGAGCGTCCTGCGTCCAGCCGAAGCATTGGCCTATCTGGGCCAGATGGCGGGTGCATTGCAGGTCGTGCACGACGTCGGCGTCCTGCACCGCGACCTCAAGCCCGGCAACATCATGATGCGCGCGGATGGTTCCATCGCGCTGATCGACTTCGGCCTCGCCAAGCAGGTTTCCCTGGACGTCGACATGACGGGCACCGGCGAAATTTTCGGTACGCCGTACTACATGAGCCCGGAGCAGGGGCATGGCCAGGAACTCGACGAGCGCAGCGATCTGTACAGCCTGGGGGTCATCTTTTACGAGATGCTGATGCGCCGCAAGCCCTACCTTGCGGCCAATCCGATGGCGGTGTTGTACATGCACGGCAATGCGCCGATTCCGTTGCTCGAGGAACCGCTGTCCCGCTACCAGTCCGTTCTCAATCGCCTGCTGGCGAAGGACAGGACGGATCGATTCGTGTCGGCCGGCGAGTTGCTGGCATGTGTGCGTGAGTTGCAGGCGGAAGGGGTAGCGCTGCCGTGAGTGCCGTCCACGTCGTCGCCGAAGCCGTTCCGGTGTTGCTTGCCGCGACGCCCGTTCGCTGGTTCGACGTCGCGCGCGAGCGCTGGGCCGAACTGCTCGTCGATCACGCCAATTGCGAGAAGAAGGCCGCTTCGACGGCGCTCAGTCTCATCTTCACGTACCCGGAAGATTTTGCGCTGACGGACCGACTGTCGCGTCTTGCGCGCGAGGAGTTGCGGCACTTCGAACAGGTACAGAAACTCATGCGCGAACTGGGCGTGCCATTCATGCGCCTCAAACCGTCGCGCTATGCCGAGGGCCTGCGTCGGGCGGTGCGGGCGAGCGAACCGCAGCGATTGCTGGATCTGTTGCTGTGCGGGGCGCTGATCGAGGCGCGCTCGTGCGAGCGCTTCGAAGGGCTCGTGCCGGTGCTGTCCGATCCGATGGCGGGCTTCTATGCAGGGCTCGCGCACTCCGAAGCGCGTCATCGCAGTCTTTATCTGCGATTGGCCGAGCCACGGGCGCAAGGCGAAGACTGGCAGGTGCGACTGCGTACGTTGGCGGAGGTGGAGGCCGACCTCGCGACTGCACCGGATCCGCAGTTCCGCTTCCATTCGGGCGAGCCGGTGTAGGAGAGAAGCGGTTAGCGGTTAGCGGTTAGCGGTTAGCGGATAGTCAATCGAATCACTATCCGCCATCCGCTTCTCTACTTCCCAGTCCGGCGAGTTCGAAACCCTGGGAATTCCAGCGCAGGACACTGCCTTGCTCGTACCAGTCGCCGAGCACGATGCGCGTCGCTTCGCGCCCGTCCAGGGCCAGTCGGTGGACTGCCGGTCGATGGGTGTGTCCGTGAATCATGCAGTCGACGCGGAAGCGGCGGAACGTGGCCGCGACGGCGTCCTGGTTCACGTCCATGATGTACGGCGCTGCCTTGTCCATCGCATCGATATGCGCCTTGCTGCCGGCGCGCATTTTTTCGGCGAGCCGCTGACGCTGCCGAAGTGTGAGATTGCGCAGGACGAACTGCACGAACGGATTACGCACGATGCGACGCAGGCGCTGATAGGCAGGATCGTCGGTGCACAGCGTATCGCCGTGCAGCAGCAGCACGCGGCGTCCGTACAGATCGATCACGGTGCCATCGTCGATGAGCTGAGCGCCGCTGTCGGCACAGAAGCGTTTGCCCAGCAGAAAATCGCGATTGCCGTGCATGACGAAGCAGGGAACGCCGCCGGCAGTGAGGGTCTTCAGCGCGGCGAGGATGCGGCGCTTGTCGGGATCCGGATCGTCATCACCGATCCAGGCTTCGAAGAGATCCCCGAGGATGTAGAGCGCCTTCGCCGTGGCAGCTTCGCGATTCAGGAACGACAGGAACTGCGCCGTGATGCCGGGTCGCGAGCCGTCCAGATGCAGGTCCGATATGAAGAGCGTAGTCACGATGCGGCGGGGCTGGCCAGTCCGGCTGCGGCCCGGATCTTACGTTCCGGGCTTCGGGTCCTCATTTCAGCTCTTCGATCTTCTCGATCACTACGGGCTTCAACGGCACGTCCTTGTCGAACGGCCCGCCGGCGCCGGTCGCGGCGACACCCATTTCGTCGACGACGCTCATGCCTTCGATGATCTTGCCGAAGACGGCGTAACCCCAGCGGCTCGGCTGCGGGTCCAGCGCCGCATTGTCGGCGAGATTGATATAGAACTGGGCAGTGGCGCTGTGAGGATCGCCCGTGCGTGCGATGCCAACCGTACCGCGCCGATTCGAGAGGCCGTTCCCCGATTCGTTCGGAACGGCAGCGCGAGCGGGCCGCTCCTGGAATTTCTCGTCGTACCCGCCGCCCTGAGCGACGAAGCCACTGATGACGCGGTGAAAGATCGTACCGTTGTAGTGGCCGGCACGTACGTATTCGAGGAAGTTCGTGACCGTCAGAGGCGCCCGGGCACTGTCGAGTTCGACGAGGAAACTGCCTGAGCTGGTGTAGACCCGTACCAGGGCAGGTCCCTCGGCGTTTGCCGCAGCGATCCCGCAGAAGGCGAGGAGCAGTGTGATCAGAAATCGATGCATGATCGTGAGATGAGTCCGCTGTCGAATTGACGCCCGAATCTTAGCCCAAGCGGGAGGACGGCTGCGGCGCGGGTGTATAGAATGCCCGCCGTGTGCGGCCAGGGTGGCCGGCTCCCGAATACTCCAGAGAATGTCTTCGATTCCGCCAGTCACGAGATTTGCGCCCAGTCCGACGGGCCACCTGCACCTGGGCAATGCCCGCACGGCGTTGCTGAATTTTCTGGCGGCCCGGCATGCCGGCGGGCAGTTCATTCTGCGCGTCGAGGATACGGATGAGGCGCGCAGCTCGGAGGAGTTCATGCGCGAGCTCTTCCAGGACCTGCACTGGCTTGGTCTTGAGTGGGATGAAGGCCCGGACATCGGTGGTCCCCACGTCGCCTACCGGCAGCAGCAGCGGCGCCAGATCTACGAAGAATGGCTCGCGAAACTCGATGCGGCGGGACTCACCTATCCCTGCTTCTGTACGCCTGCGGAACTGAACATTGCGCGCAAGCAACTGCTCGCTGCCGGCAAGCCGCCGCGTTATGCGGGCACCTGCCGGAACCTGACGGAAGAACAGCGGGCCGAGCGCCTGGTGAGCGGCAAGGCCGCGGCGCTGCGGTTTCGCGTGCCGCCGTCGCAGATCGTGAGCTTCGACGATGTCGTCCACGGCGAGCAGCGCTTCAACACCGATGACATCGGCGATTTCATCATCCGTCGTGCCGACGGCAGCACCGCCTTCTTTTTCTCCAACGCCATCGACGATGCCTTGATGGGCGTGACGCTGGTGTTGCGCGGCGACGATCACCTGACCAATACACCGCGTCAGATGTTGATCCTCCAGGCGCTGAACCTGCCTGTGCCGCGTTATGCGCATGTGGCGTTGTTGCAGGGCATGGATGGCACGAAGTTGTCGAAGCGGCACGGCGACCTGAGCCTGCGTGACCTGCGCAAGCGCGGTTATCTGCCGGGCGCGGTCCGCAATCATCTGGTGCGACTGGGACACACGTGCGTCACCGATGGCTGGCTGGATGAAGCCGCGATGAAAGCCGAATTCGACCTGCAGCGGCTGGGCCGGGCCGCTGCCAAGTTCGACGAGGCACAGCTGCGGCACTGGCAGAAGGAGGGTGTCGCACGCCTGGCGCCGGAGGATTTCCTCCTGTGGATCTCCAGTCAGTTGCCGACCGACGTCGAAACTTCACGTCTCGCCCGGTTCGCTGCGACGATTCGTCCCAACGTCGAATTCCCGACCGACGCGAAACTCTGGGTCGACGTCGTGTTCGGAACGCCGCCTGAACCCGAAGCCGATGCGCTGGCGAAGATCCGGGAAGCGGGGTCTGCGTTTTTCGCGGCGGCTGCCGAACTGTTTGCGGTGCCCGGCAAGGAATTCCGCCAGCTCGTCCGCGAACTGGGCGAGCGCACGAGTCGCAAGGGCCCCGCGTTGTACATGCCGTTGCGTGCCGCGCTCACGGGCGTCCTGCACGGTCCGGAACTGGGGCCGTTGCTCGCAATGATCGACGAAAAAGAAATCGTGGCGCGGCTGGAGAAGGCGCGGCGCCTGGCTGACTGAGGAGAACGATGCTGCAGCTTTTCAATACGCTCACGGGTCGCAAGGAGGAATTCCGTCCGCTGGAGCCGGGCATCGTCCGCATGTATGTCTGTGGCGATACCGTCTACGACTACTGCCACATCGGTCATGCACGCAGCAAGATCGCGTTCGATGTCGTGCGGCGTTATCTCACGTTCAGCGGTTTCGCAGTGACGTTCGTCCGCAATGTCACGGACATCGACGACAAGATCATCAAGCGTGCCGCAGAGAACGGCGAAAGCGTGCACGCCTTGACGCAGCGTTTCATCGCTGCGATGCACGAAGACTACGATCGCCTCGGTATCCTGCGTCCCGATTTCGAGCCGAAGGCGACCGAGCATGTGCCCAGTATCATCGCGATGACATGCACGCTCATCGAGAAGGGATATGCCTATGTCGCTACGAACGGCGACGTCATGTACTCGGTGTCCGCCTTCGCCGATTACGGCAAGCTGTCGGGCCGGCAACTGGGCGATCTGCGCGCCGGCGCGCGGGTGGCGATCGACGAAGCGAAACGC
>CAZBKC010000225.1:0-5869 GCA_964492345.1 uncultured Steroidobacter sp.
CCACCATGCCGGCGGAGGTCGCAATGGACGTCATCATCCAGGCTGCGCCCACCGACTGGATCAGCCCGCCGAGATTGGAGACGGAACTCGCCATCCACACCGAGCGGAATACCGGGAAGCGCATCGGCGAGAGGGCCGATGGAGGAATATCTGCGATCGAAGCGGAGGGAACGTCCCGGGTCATCGATCCACTATAGACGGCCGACGCGGCGCCATCGACTGCGGATCATCCGGGAGAATGAAGACCGAGAGAGAGCCGCAAAAGACCGCATAAAAGAGGCAAAAAGGGGTCGGAGAAGAATGTCTCCTTCTTTTTATGCGGTCTTTTGCGGCCCCTCTTCTCTTTAAAAAATTCTTAGAGCGAAGGCCGATCCGACGGCAGCAGCGGAATGAATTCCTCGATCGAGGAGGACGCAGGCCGCGCGCCGAAACCGAAGGGCCGCTTGTAGGACAGGAACACGGACGAGCCGAGATCGTCGGTCAGCGAGTGGCCGGCATTCATCGAGAGCGAACCGCGTCCCATGGCGAGACTCTGTTGCAGGGCGATGAAGTTCATGCGCTCGCGTGACCACAAGACCTGTGTGGCGTAGGCCACCGACAGGCGCGCGCCGTCCATGACGTTCACACCGACGCTCGCGAGATCGCGCTGCATGATCGGATCGTCGCTGGCCAGACCGTCGATGCTGCGAAATTCGCGGCTCTGCAGTCGCGAGCGCAACGCGATGTTGAACAACTCTCCCTGCCGTTCGAAGCCGAGGTTCGCGAACCACCCCGATCCTTCTGCGGCCTCACTCGATGCATACGCAAGCGAGGCCACACCGAGCGGGCCGAGCTGTCGCGCCACGCCGATGCCGATCGCAGCAACACCATCGGCGAGATACTCGCCGTGCCCTTCCACGGTGAAACCCAGCGGCAGACCGCAGGTCACGGTCGTATTGGCGAACGTCGGCCCGTACTCGTTGCTGGTGATGGCGTAGTCGCGACGCACGCGACCGGCGCCGATGGAGACGTCCGTGCAGCCAGGATCCGCGAGGCGCGTGCGCGCGATCAGCGGTGCGTCGATGGCTATCGAACGACCGAGCGCGTCGCTCGCGATCAGCGCGCCGGTGCGCCACGCACGGGTCACGGAAAGATTGTGCGGCGCCAGCGAAGCATTGTTCATGGTGAAGAGCGCATCGGCGACGGTCGGCAGCACTGCGAGCCCGCTGGTGGCCAGATCCGAACTGGTGATGACATCGGCGCGCGTCGCCGCACCCGTACCGTATTGCATTCCGCCGTAGCGCACGGTCGAGCCCCACATGCCGCTGCTGCTGACGGCATCGCCGACCCGCAGTTGTTCGCGGGAATCCTCGAACCGGTAGGTGTAGGCAGACTCGAGTCGTGCCGCGGCTTCGGCGTCGCGATCGAGCGAGGTGCGGAAGCTGGTATCGAGCGCGCCGGCATCGCTCAGTACCCGGGCATTGAACGAGGAGTAGGCCGGGGAGAAGGCGCGCGTGTTCACCGCCACGGATTCGGGCGCACGGATCGCATGGGTCGCACAGCCCGCGAGGAACAGCACGGCCAGTGCAGTGGAAAGCCATCGAATCGGACCGGTCACGCGCTCATCACCTCAGCCGGCGCCATGCGCCGCAGAACCCCCCGGTTCAACACCCACTGGTCCGGCCGGGCTCTGCCCGATTCTCGGACACACAAGATTACGGCACACGATCCCGCCCGACGATCGGGCGAATCCTGTCCTCCTCTTGAGTACAGACGCATGTGCGCCACTGCACCGCGCCGCAACACTACGGAAAAGCCCTGGCTCAGGCCGTGATCCAGCCCGACTTTCCGGCGTGCCTGGAGAACCACAGCAGCAGCGCTCCGATCGCGAAAATCACGAACGGAAAGATTGCGGACGCAGGGCCGAGCAGGCGGATCGCATCCATGGCCAGGAACGTGTAACCGAACTGCACGATGACGGCGATGAGCGACACGACGAAAGCCGTCACCGCCCATCCTTTGCGCAACAGCAGACCGATCGCACCGATCAGTCCGCTGAAGATGGCGATGGCATACACCGCGAAAATCCAGGAGGGCCGCGCACGGTACATCTGCTGCTGCGCCTCGCTCATCTGTGCGAGCGCCGCTTCGTCGGTCATGAGATCCATCACCCACGACATCACGCCGATCAGCATCCACACCATTGCGATTCCAGCGACCACCCAGTACCAGGCCGGCGGCTTCGTACCGGCCGATCGTGCTCCACCGTCCATCGCTGCTCCCTTCGTTGTTGTTGAGGCAACGATTGTGCTCGCGGGCGAACTGGATGGGCAACCGCCGCACTTTGCCCCATGCCATCGCGCCGCGGGCTACTTCCGTGCCACGCAGAACGCAGCGAGCTTGTTGCCGTCGAGGTCGCGGAAATACGCGATATAAAACGGGCCGCCGCCCCGCATCCCCGGCGCACCCTCGTCAGTGCCTCCGAGTTCGAGCGCCTGCCGGTGAAGCGCATCGACCTGCTCGGGCGAGGCGGCCGCGAGCGACACCATCACGCCGTTGCCGACGCTGGCGGCGTTGCCGTCATAAGGCTTCACGACGCCCAGCGCAGTCTGACCCGGCGCCGAGGCCCACATCGTCATGCGATCGGTCTGAAACCCACGCCTGGCACCCAGCGTCGCCAGCAGCTGGTCGTAGAAAGCGCAGGCGCGCGGCATGTCGCTGGTGCCCAGCAGGACGTAGCTGATCATTGAAGGTCTCCCCGATGGTTATTTGTTCGTTGTCGGGGCGCATTCTATGCCACCGGCCTCTTCCTGTAGGTCAGGCTTCAGCCTGACATTCCGATCGGAGTCAGGCTGAAGCCTGACCCACAGGAAGAACGGAAGCGCCAAGACCGGGAGAAGATTTCACACAGAGATCACAGAGTACACAGGGTTTCGGATGGCCATTTCTCTGTGATCTCTGTGACCTCTGTGTGAAGTCTTTTCCGGCTCCCGTCAGAGCTTGGTCGAGATCAGCAGCCGGCCGGGACCGAGTCGCGTGAGGATGGTGTCGAGATCGGATTCGGCGAAGGCGAAGCAACCCTGGCTGCGACCGAGCACCCCGCGTTCGCGCACCATCGACGGACTCACATACCACGCACCGTGGACGACGATCGCGCGCGGCTCGGCATTACAGTTGGTCGCGTCGAGGCCGGTCAGTCGCATCGAGCGGCCGTGTTTGCCGTAGTAGTAGTCACCGGTGCGGTAGGACCCTTCGGAAGAGGCATTCGAACCCGGCGTATTCGAAAACCGTCGCAGGAAGCCCGTGTGCGACGGATCGGAACCACGCCCGTGCGACACGAGATAGCTGGTGACGGCACCGCTGTTCATGTGGATGAGGTGGAAGCGCGGCTCGGCAGAGGCCTGCGAGTAATCGGCAATGCCGACGACGTCACGCAACGGGATCGCGCTGCCGAGGCGTGCCAGCTCACGCCGCGCGTGATCCAGCAGCGAAGGAGTCGGGCGGGCGCTGGCCAGCGCGGGCCGGGCAGCTGCCATGACGCTGCCGGCGGCGATGGCACCGAGAAACTGTCTGCGTGAAAAGGGTCGGGTCATGTGACTGGCTGCCTCGAAGCGTCGCTGGCAGGGATCGGACCACCCCGATCCTGCCAAGTTCGCTACTTTCGCGCGAGTCACAGCGCACAAAAACCTGCAATTTTCTTCAGGCCGAGGATGAACCCCCTCTTCCAGCGCGGGTGGGAGTCCGCAATGTCGGAACAAGGGGACAGTTGGCCGCGATGGAAAGATCGCCGACCCTCACCCTGCCCTCTCCCTTGAAGGGAGAGGGGAAATCCGGGGAGGGGAAATGGTCTGACTAGCCTCCATCGGCCTGCGGCCGACCCCGAGCAATGAAAAACAGCTCGCTCTGGCTGTCAACTGTCAACCGTCAACTTTCTTACTAGAACTGCGCCCGCAGCACGACGCCCACATAGCGTCGCAGCCCGATGCCGTCGTAGCCGACCGGCGCGCTGTTGCTGAAGTCGTTGACGCTGGTGGTGTACCGGGTGTCGAAGACATTGCTGGAGACGACGCTCAGCTCGTAGTCGACATCGACGCCATCGAAGTGCACGCCTGCACCCAGATCGGTCAGCGAATAGCCCGACTGCTCGCCGTACTCGGACAGGAGCTGTTCGAGGTTGTGTTTCGAGCGGTACACATGATTGCCGAAGAAGTGCGCCGAGACAGCCTGCGTCAACGGCAGTTCGTAGTCGAATCCGACAATGCCGGTCCAGCGCGGCGCGCCCACGAGCTGTTTGCCCGTGTTGTTGCAGACGGCCACGGAAGACGGATACGAGCGAGGGCAGGTCGCTGTCGACCAGTCCGTATAGACGGCTTCGTTGAATGCACCGCCCGCAGTGATCTGCAACCGCTCCGTGACCTGAACCAGCGTGTCGAACTCCACGCCCGCGGCCCGCAGCCCGGGAATGTTGCCGAGGCGCGAGCTGAAGCCCGTCGGCGAAGTCGGATCCGGTTCGCTGGTGACGTTCTGATAGTCGCGGACCTTCGTGTAGTACACGTTGGCATTCAATGTCACGCGACGATCCAGCAGGTAGCTCTTGACCCCGATCTCGTAGTTCAGCGATTTCTCTGGCGCGACATTCGCGGGCCGTCCGCTGTTGTCGAACGCCACCGCGCCCGACTTTTCACCTGCGCTCGCCGATGCATACAGCAGCACATCGTCCGTGAGCTGATAGCTGGGATTGACGAGCCAGGCGATGGCGTCGTCCTCGATCTCCTCGCCTTCCACCGTCGCATAGTCGGTACCGACCTGCGCGGCGCGAATCGCGTCTGCCGTCGCGTTGCCGGTCGACACCAGCGGCGATCCGTCGAGCAGCGACGAGGTGCGGGACACGTCGTTGGTTTTCTTCTCCCACGTCTGCCGCAGGCCCAGTGTCAGGCGTGCACGATCGGTGGCCTGCCAGTTCACCTGGCCGAAGACCGCAACACTGTCGGAGACGGGATGCTGGCGGGTTGCGACGAACACATCGCGCAGCGACGCCTGCAGCAGCGGACGTCCCTGCGCCGTGTTCAACGTACGGTACTGCGAATCGCTGGCGAAGAACGCGCCCGCATCGGCGCCGTAGGTGCTTCGTCCCGTCGTATCAGTGTCGATGTTGAAGAGATACAGGCCCGTCTGGTAGTCGATGCTTGCCGTTGCGTTTCCGGCGACCCGGAATTCCTGCGAGAGCTGCCTGGTATCGACCAGCGTACCGCTGCGCGAGATCGGGAAATGAGTCTGTTCCTGGTCGTTGTTCGCATCGAAGTGGAACCAGCGCGCCGCGCTGATCGACGTCAGTTCGAAGACCCCGGCGTTCCAGCTCACGATCGCCGAGCCGCCGTAGTTCTCCGTGACGAGCGGCTTTGCCATGTCGAGGTCGACCTGATCCCAGGATCCGATGATCGGCACGTAGCCGCCGAAGTAGTCGCGTGCCAGGCGCGTGCTGTAAGTGGTCGAGCGCACCGAACCGTCGTTGAGCGTAGCGGGATCCACCATGAAGGGTTTGGTGTTGCTGTTCTCGTCGACGAAGGCGCCGTCGGCGTTGAAGCGGATGGACAGATCCTGCGTCGGCTGCAGCAGCAGTTGCAACCGGCCACCGTAACGGTCGCGTTCGTGCCAGTGCCCGCCGCCGTTGATGTTTTCGAGGTCGCCCTGCTGACGATCGACGAAGGCCGAAGCACGATACGCCAGCACGTCGTCGATGATCCCGTCCGCATAGGAGCCGCGTGCCCTGAACGCGGGCCGATCAACGCCGCCCTCCACTTCCAGCCGACCTTCCGACGTGAACGACGGCGCACGACTGGTGTACTTGATCGCACCGAGCGAGGTGTTCTTGCCGAGCAGCGTTCCCTGC
>CAZBKC010000226.1:0-5867 GCA_964492345.1 uncultured Steroidobacter sp.
GGGCGACGATCCGCCTCGAGTCGGTCAGGCCATTGCAGGACACCTCTGGTTGCAAGGTCGCTTGTTGAGCCCTTCATTTGCCGCATGAAGCTGCCGAGTGACCTCGGCGCCACTGATCTCATCAAAGCTCTGAGCAGGCCCGGCTACTACGGGTTCGTCACCGAATCGCGAAGCCCGGATTCACCGACCCCCCAACCGTCTTTGCATTGCTTCCGCGCCGCGCCCCCTGCATCAACACCTCCACCCCCAGCCCATAGTCCATCGACTCTCCCGCCCACTGAGTCACCGCCGTCCTCGCATTGATATGAATGCGACTCCTCTCGTGCAGGACAGGCAGCTGCGTCCAGTCGCCGAGTGGTTGCGAATGTCCCGGTGCAATGCTGTCGAGGGCCTGGCCGTTGGATTTAACGAAGCGCAGGGCACCGTCATCGAGGACCTGGATCGCGACACCGCCTTCGTGCACCTGCCGGTGATGGAAGCGACAAAGGCTGACGAGGTTGCCGAGCTTCGTTTCGCCGCCGTTCGCCCAGTGGTGGATGTGGTGACCATCGACGTACTTGCTGTTGCAGCAACCCGGAAAGCGGCAGCCTTGGTCGCGCACATTCAGCGCACGGCGTAAGGCAGGTGGAATGGAACGGGTTTTCCTGCCGATATCGAGCGGATTGCCTTTCTCGTCCTCGGTGATATGCACGAGGCTGCAGTCGCAGGCGAGTCGGCGGCACGTTTCTGCAGCGAGAGGCGGACCCTCACCCTTAAGCCTCTCCCACTGCGCGGGAGAGGGGAGGTCGGATGCTGCCGTATTTCTCAGGGTTTCCGCGGAAACGTGTACGACGATCTGGTGCTTGTCGCCGCCTGTCATCGCGGCCGGGCCGTTGGCGATGAAGCTTTCGGCCATGACGCCGAGCGCATCGGCACGACGGACACTCGGCGGCAATTTGACAGTAGACGTTTCCGCGGAAACGTCGACGACATCAGCCGCCGGATCTTCGGCTTCGAACGGCACTTCGGTGAGTGCGAGTTCGAGTGCCTTCAGTACGAGCGCACCGACTTCGGCCGGCAGTCGCGCCTTCAGCACCAGAGAACCATCGTCATCCCAGAAGTATGTGCAGTTGCGATTCTTTTGCTGCGAGGCCTCCCGTGACAGTTCGGCTGCATCCTGGGCGTGTCGATACTGGCGCACCAGTTTCTCCACGTGACCCGCTGTGCCGTGAAGCGCGACCTGCAACAGACAGTCTTCGGTATTGGCATCGGCGACGCGGGTCAGGGCGCGGACCTTGGAGTAGCTGAGCTGGCCCTGCTGCATCGCTTCCGAAATCTTCGGCAGGCCTGCGAGCGCATGAGCCACGCGCACTTTCTCGCGCGCAGCGCCCAGATCGATCCCGCACTTCCAATTGAGCCAATGCGCGCACGACTGCGTCGCCCAATCGACCCAGCCTTGGCGACGGTCGAATTCCGCGATCAGTTTCAGCCAGCGATAGTTCGCGGCATTCAGATGTCCCGCGAGTGTGGTGATTTCATCGGCGAGATCGACGAGGGGAAGGGTGCCGTACAGTTGGGAAGTCGTCGCGTCCATGAGTCGATTACCTGTACTGTTATTATGTACAGTATGGCACAAATCCTGTACCGAAAGCAGCGGAAAACGCGGTATTTCCCGTCGCAACGACGAACCATGTACGGGGCGATGACTACCGACCTGCAGCTACCGACCAGCAAAATCTGCACTCGAATCCCGCTGCTTTTGCGGGCCCGGCGTGATCTCGTCGCTGATTCCGCATCCTTAGATCACCTTCCACCACGGCGTCGCCAGCACGCGTTCTGAAATCCAGAACGTGTCTTCTCCGCCGTGCAGCAGGATGCCGCCGAGCGCGTCGTCGCCGTATTCCTGCAGGAAGGTACGCAGCCCCTTTGAGTCGTTGTAGCCGGGGTTCGTCGTCGCCTTCACTTCGATGCCGAGCAGCTTGCCGTTGCGTTCGATCACGAAGTCCACTTCTTCGCCGTTCGCGGTGCGCCAGAACAGGACGGCGGGACGGGCGGTGTCGATCTCGCGCCAGGCGAGCAGATCCATGCACACGATGTTTTCCAGGTGTGCGCCGGAGACCGTGGCGGCGCCGGACAGGTGCAACGCCAGTCCCGTGTCGCTCCAGTAGATCTTTGGCGATTTCACCAGCCGCTTGTTGCGATTGACCGAATACGGTTCGAGGCGCACGAGCTGATAGGAGATTTCGAGCAGGTTGAGATAGCGCTGCACGGTGGTGCGGGGAATGCCGGTGTCGCGGGCCAGATCCGCCTGATTCATTACGTTGCCGATGCGCAGGCAGATGGTGCGCATCAGGCGCTGAAAATCGACGAGGCTGTCTACCGTTGCAAGATCGCGCAGGTCCCGTTCCAGATAGGTCTGCGCATAGCCGGCGAAGAGTTCGTTGCGGTCGGGGTCGATCGCCTGCGCGGGGTGGAGCAGCGCCGGCGCGGGATAGCCGCCGCGGGACGCGAGTGTCTGCCACGGTTCGAACGGTACCTGCTGTGCTTGCAGTAGCGCGGGCCACGAATCCGCAGCGTGCTCGAACAGCTCGCTCCAGATTCCGCAGGCTGCGAGTCCGAGCTGTTCGCGCCGGGTCATTGGCCACAGCGTGAGGTATCTCGCGCGACCGGCCAGCGATTCCGAGACACTGCGCAACAGCAGCAGGTTCGCGGAGCCTGTGAGCAGGAATTGTCCATTCGTGCGCTCGGCATCGACACGCTCTTTGATGGACAGGAGCAGTTCCGGCACTCGCTGCACTTCATCGACGGTGACTTCGCCGGCGAGATTGCTCACGAACGTTCGCGGTTCCCTGACGGCGAGTTCGCGGTTCACTGCGGTGTCCAGGGTGATGTAACGCCGGCTACTGAATTCGGCCGCCTGTCGCGCAAGTGTGCTCTTGCCGGTCTGGCGCGATCCGGTCACCACCACGACGGGAAACAGGGTCAGCGCGTGGGCGATTCGGGGGGAAAGGGCGCGTGGGAGATAAGAGATCATGGCTGCAAACTGCCCATTGAACGGGCGAAATGTGCCCGAACACCAGGAGTTTCACAAGTATTTGTTTTTAAAAGAGTACAAGGAGCCGTCTACCTGGTTACCGCGCAGTGATCGACCAGCCGGTTGGTTGTCACAAGCGTGCTGATTTCAATTGGTCGGAACGTCGGCCAGTCAGAGTGACCTGCTTCCCGGTGCTGCCTGGGCTGGCTGTTTCCAACTGCAGAATCCTGCACTGAGTCTCAGATCCTGAGACTGCCCGGCGCGATCCTGAATCCGCCACGGAAACACAGGATTCGTGCGATGGCTGAGGACACCCTTCCGCAGCAGGAATTGCCCCTTCCTTTTCCCGAACTCAGCGGCGATCTGCCGCTGCTGCCGGCGCGCATGGTCAATGAGTACCAGTACTGCCCGCGGCTCGCCTATCTCGAATGGGTGCAGGGTGAGTGGGCAGAGTCGTCCGATACGGTCGAGGGTCGGTACGTTCACCGTCGCGTCGACAAGGCCGGGGGCGATCTGCCTGCCATCGATGATGTCTCGGACGACCGATTTCATGCCCGCTCGATCACTCTCTCATCCAACCGGCTTGGATTGATCGCGCGCATGGATCTGGTGGAAGCCGAGGGCAATCGCGTCACTCCCGTCGACTACAAGCGCGGCAAGCGACCCCACGTGCAGCGCGGCGCTTACGATCCGGAGCGTGTGCAGTTGTGCGTTCAGGGATTGATTCTCGATGAGCACGGCTACGTTTGTGAAGAAGGCGTGCTCTACTTTGCCGAGAGTCGCGAACGTGTGCGCGTCGTGTTCGACGACGAGTTGCGTGCACTGACAAGGAATGCAATCGATGGACTGCGGCTGGTCGCTGCAGGTGGACAGATCCCACCGCCGCTGGAAGACAGCCCGAAGTGTCCACGCTGTTCACTCGTCGGCATCTGTCTGCCGGACGAAGTCCATTCTCTTCACCGACAGGATGTGTCGCCTCGTCCGCTTGCTGCCACACGTGACGCGGCGCTTCCGCTCTATATTCAGGCACGCAGAGCGAAAGTGGCGAAAAAGGGCGAGACATTGGAGATCAGTGTCGAAGACAAGCCCGTACAGACCGTTCGCCTTGTCGATGTCTCTCAGCTCGCGATTCTCGGACAGGTCTATGTGACCACACCGACACTGCAGGAACTGATGAGTCGGGAGATCCCGATTTCCTGGCATTCCTTCGGTGGCTGGTTCATGGGGCACACGATCGGTACGGGTCACAAGAATGTCGAAATACGCACGGCACAATATCGCGCCAGCTTCGACGCTCAGACCTGCCTGCGTCTTGCCAAGGGCCTCGTCGCCGCGAAGATCCAGAATCAGAAGACACTCCTGCGTCGCAATTGGAAAGGCGGTTCGGCGCCCGAAGAAATCATCGACGGCTTCCAGCAGGATCTGCGCGGCGTACAGCGGGCGCAGAATCTCGGTGAACTGTTGGGGGCGGAAGGTCAGGCTGCAGCGCGCTTCTTCGGAAGCTTCTCGCAGATGATCAGTCGCGGCGACGATGATTCGCTGCGCTTCGATTTCGAGAAACGCAATCGCCGGCCGCCCACCGATCCGGTCAATGCATTGTTGTCTTACGGCTACTCGCTGCTGGTGCGCTCCTGGACGGTGGCGCTGACAGCCGTCGGCTTCGATCCTTACCGTGGCTTCTATCACCAGCCTCGTTACGGTCGACCGGCACTGGCGCTCGACATGATGGAACCGTTCCGGCCGCTGATCGCCGATTCGAGCGTGATTCAGGCAATCAACAACGGCGAAGTCCGGCCGTCGGACTTCATCAGCGTGGCCGGCAGCGTCGCGTTGACTGAGGACGGTCGAAAGCGGTTCATCGGTACCTTCGAACGTCGCATGGGCCAGGAGATCACGCATCCCCTGTTCGGCTACAAGGTGAGTTACCGCCGGCTGCTGGAGTTGCAGGCGCGCCTACTCAGCCGGCACTTGCTGGGCGAGATTCCCGAGTATCCAAACTTCACGACTCGTTGATATGAAGGACGAGCATATCTACGTCGTCACGTACGACATAGCCGATCAGAAGCGTTGGCGTCGCGTGTTCAACGTGATGAACGGCTACGGCGAATGGCTCCAGTTGTCTGTCTTCCAGTGCCGAATGAACCGACAGCGCCATGCCGAACTCGTGGCCCTGCTCGACGGAATCATTCATCACAGCGAGGACCATGTCCTGTTTGTCGATGTCGGACCGGCTGATCGCGTCATCCCGAGAGTGGTAAGCTTGGGCAAGGATTTCGAGCCCGTTGTTCGCGAACCTGTCATCGTTTGATTTGCCGCTCGGCGCGAGTGCTGAGGTGATGCGGGAATTCCCGGCCAGCGCTCGCAAGCGCACAGCTCTTTGAAAACATGGATTTTTCATTTCACGAAGTGCTACTTTCGTTACGTAGTATGCGCACCTTTCCGGCCCTCCAGTCGCCGCGCTCGCAGATTCCCGGAAATCCCGAGTCGGTTTGTGTAGTTGCGAGGTGGGCAGTTTCCGCAGCGTCATCGCTGCGGCCTCATTGAAGCTTACCCCGCCATTCGCAGCCGATTGAACCGTCCACCGTTTCCGCAGCGTCATCGCTGCGGCCTCATTGAAGCGGCGGCGACGTCTACACTGACCTGACGACAATCGTGTTTCCGCAGCGTCATCGCTGCGGCCTCATTGAAGCCTCGCCGCGGACCTTCCCGATGATGACGACAACGCGGTTTCCGCAGCGTCATCGCTGCGGCCTCATTGAAGCGTTGCACAATTTCGCCGGACACGCCGAGCGCCTTCCAGTTTCCGCAGCGTCATCGCTGCGGCCTCATTGAAGCGACGGACACATCGATCCAG
>CAZBKC010000227.1:0-1792 GCA_964492345.1 uncultured Steroidobacter sp.
GCCGGATGGGCCGCGGCCTGGTCGTTGCCGAGCTGATGGGCCAGGGGGTCAACGGCGTCACCGGCGATTATTCGCGCGGTGCGTCAGGTTTCTGGGTCGAGAACGGCGCGATCGCCTATCCCGTGCACGAGATCACGGTTGCCGGAAATCTCAGGGACATGCTGCGAAACATCGTCGCAGTGGGCAGCGACGTGGATGCACGAGGCGGTGTGCGGACAGGTTCGATCCTGGTCGAGCAGATGACGATTGCGGGAGGGTGATCAGAAGTCACGAGAGTCACGGAAGTCACGGAGACAAAACCCTCGTCACTTTCGTCACCCCGTCACTTCGTCACTTGTTCTTCCACCAGATCCTTCACCGTTCTTTCCCTGAGATACGCCCGCATAGCCTCTTCGGCCTCGCGCGCTGCATCGACCGCTGGCTCGATGTCGCGAATACGGCTCAGGCGCGGTCCGGCGGATTGGTGGCGGACGGCATCGATCACGTCGCAGAGTGCGATCGCAGCCGGATCGCGTGCGGGGAGCCAGGTGTCATCCTCCGCGACGATCAGGAGACGATGCTTTTCCAGCTCCGTCATGAGCGGAGCGAGCGCGGCACCGGGAACCTCCAGGTGTTCGGCAAGCCGATTCGTCGTCCAGCGCACTCCTGCGCTGTAGTCGCTGACTATCAGGTACATCACCGAGAGCGCCAGCCGTTCCCGCACCGTCGAGCTCAGCCGGATCTCGCCGCGGCCCGGGCGCAGGTATTGCGGGTTCTGGACATAGAACGCGAGCTGGGCGCCCAGCAGCAGCACCAGCCATGACAGATGCACCCAGATGAGCGCGACGATGACGATGGCGAAGCCGGCGTAGATGACCATCGTGCCGCCGGAATTTTTGAAGAAGGAAGCGAGGATCATGCCCATCGCCACCCATACGAAGCCTGCTACCGCTCCGCCGACAAATGCCGGCACGAGACGCACGCGCGTGTTGGGGATGAACGCGTACAGGAACGTAAAGACACCGACTACCAGCAAATGGGGGCTGAGCCTGCCCAGGAACGTCAGCAGCCAGCCGATCAGCGGATACTGCGAGAGCGACTGCATGAACGCGCTGTTGTTCACCGCAGCGAGCAGACCGATTGCGCCGACGAGCACCGCCGGGCCGATCACCATCACGCTCAGGTACTCGCTGAAGCGTCGTCCGAAACTGCGCGGCTGATCGACACGCCAGACGAAATTGAAGCTTTCCTCGACCTTCTGCACCATCGAGATGACGGTATAGAGCAGGAAGATCAGGCCGATGGAGCCGAGCACACCGCCGCGTACGTTGTCGACGAATTCCATCACCTGCGCGGTGATGTCGTAGGCCTTGTCCCCGAGCGGTTCGAGGAAGGTGTAGAGCACGGGTTCCAGTTCGCGGTGGTATTCGAGGCCCTTGAGCACGGAAAACGAGAGTGCGATCAGGGGCACGATCGACAGCAGGGTGGTGTACACCAGGCTCATGGCGCGCAGCGTGAGATCGTCGCGCCACATGTCGCGGATCAGCGCGTACGGATAGCGCAGGACGCGGGTCAGCTGCCACAGCGGCTTGCCGATCAGCGATTCCGGCGGTTCGAACAGCCAGTGTTCGATGCGCGTGGCGAATGCTTCCATCATGAAGCCTCAGCCTGACACGCAGCCTGGCATGCGGCAAGCCAGGAAGGGCACGGCGCCGCTCATTGCGCGTGGGTACCCAATGTGAAGTAGAACGTCGCTCCATGCCCGGGCTGTGCCTCGGCCCAGATGCGGCCGCCATGACGGACGATGATTCGC
>CAZBKC010000227.1:1802-5843 GCA_964492345.1 uncultured Steroidobacter sp.
CGGTCCGAAGAGCTTGCCCGAGTACGCCATGTCGAAGCCGATGCCATTGTCGCGGACAAAGAAGACACGTTCCCCGTCGCCGTGCTGGCATCCGACCGTCACCTGCGCATGCTCGATGTTGGCCGAGTATTTCCAGGCATTGTCGAGCAGATTTTCCATCGCGATCCGCAGCAGCCGTGTATCGCCTTCGACCGTCATTTCCGCAGCGATGGTGAGATCCACCCGGCGATCCGGATAGCGATCGCGAATGGTCGCCGCCGCTTCCGTCGCAATCTGCGTGAGACTCGTCGGGCGCGGCGCCATTTCGCTGCGGCTGATGCGCGAAAGATTCAGCAGGTCGTCGATCAGCGCGGACATGCGCAGGCTCGCATCGCGTATGCGACGCAGGTAGTCGAGATTCTTTTCATCGAGACCTGGCGGCGCGTTCTCGAAGACGATCTGGCTGAATCCCGACATGCTGCGCAGAGGTGCGCGTAAGTCGTGGGAGACGGCGTACGCGAACGCTTCGAGTTCGCGGTTCGCGGATTCAAGCTGCAGGGTGCGCGCCGCTACGCGATGTTCCAGGTCAGCGTTCATGCGGCGTACCTGTTCCTGGGTCTCCAGCAACCGCACTGTCGCCAATCTCGCATTGCGTTCGTAACGTTTCAGCAGCAGGTAGAGAAAGAAAGCCGCTCCGAGAATGAAGAGCCAGCCCTTGGTCGTCTGCATTCGCAGCACCACTTCAGGGGCAACATGCAGCCAGACCAGTGCACGGTCGGTGAAAAAGATCCAGAGAGCGCCGAACATCAGGAAACCCAGTGCGACTCTGCGCGGCATGTGTCTCATGCGGGGCAACGGATCCTGCTGCGGAAGGGGCGCTGCGGTGCCGGTCGGCGCGGATTCAGTCACGTGCAGCCTCCGGGATGATGCGTTCGTCCGTGGGCGATCCGGTGTTCTCAGGCAGTGAGCCGGCGTAGTGCCTCGGCGTACTTTTCGCTGGTCTTCGCGATGATCTGCGGGGGCAGGCCCGGTCCCGGTGCGCGCTTGTTCCAGTCGAGCGTTTCGAGATAGTCGCGCACGAACTGTTTGTCGAAGCTCGGCGGGCTGCTGCCGGGACGATAGGTGTCGACAGGCCAGAATCGCGAGGAGTCGGGTGTCAGGGCTTCGTCGATCAGCGTGAGATATCCTGCCTCGTCGACTCCGAATTCGAATTTCGTGTCGGCAATGATGATGCCGCGCTTGAGCGCGTACTCGGCAGCGAAGTCATACAGCGCCAGCGCACGTGCCCGGATCTGTTCAGCAAGCCCTTTGCCTACCGTGATGACGACTTTTTCGTAGCTGATGTTTTCGTCGTGCTCGCCCTGCGGCGCCTTGCTCGATGGCGTGAACAACGGCTGCGGCAAACGATCCGCTTGCCGCAGTCCGGTGGGCAACGGGAGGCCGCATACAGCGCCGCTGCGCTGGTAGTCGCGCCATCCTGACCCGATGAGATAACCGCGCACCACGGCCTCGATCGGCAGTGCTTTCAGGCGTTTCACGATCATGCTGCGATCGGCGATCAGCGCACGTTCCGCCGGATCGGGGACGGCACGCTCGAGCGGGTAGTCCGTCAGGTGATTCGGGACGATGTGCCGCGTGCGATCGAACCAGAAACGGGAGATACGCGTCAGGACGCTGCCCTTGCCGGGAATCGGATCCGGCAGCACGACATCGAACGCGCTCAGGCGATCGGTGGTCACGATAAGCATGTGCTCGTCGTCGACTGCGTAGATGTCGCGTACTTTTCCCTGATGAATCCGCTTCAGGGATGTCAGGTTCGATTGCAGCAGCGGCGGCGAGGCATGGGTCGCGGACATCGAAGGACCTGCGGAGGGCTGTCACAAGATTCGCGGTCCGGCAGTCGGGCCGCTGATAACATGGCAAAGCCATGGCCGCGGCGATTGTCGCAGCGGGCAGGGGAGCGCTTCAAGGTTCGGTCGATCGAAGGTGCAGCAGGGCATGATGTGGCAGGGCAAGGCACTGGGGGCGGTCGTCGGCGTATTTGCCGCAGGTCCCGTGGGTGCCCTGTTCGGTACGTTCATCGGTCATCTGTTCGACGTCGAGGCGGAAACCCGCCTGCGCACCGCGCAGCCGCGGGAAGCGGCCCTTGGCGTCCAGGAAGCGTTCTTTCGCGCGACATTCCAGGTGATGGGGCACGTCGCGAAGGCCGATGGCCGCGTCTCGGAAGAGGAAATCCGCGCCGCACGCGCGATGATGGGCGAACTGCGTCTGGGTGAGCGCGAGATCCGCTTCGCGATCGACTTGTTCACGCAGGGCAAGGTTGCGGGATTTCCGCTCGACCTGACGCTGCAGCAGCTTTACCGGGCCTGCCGCAACCGGCCCGACCTGTGCCGCATGTTCATGCAGATCCAGTTGCAGGCTGCGCTGTGGGGCGATGGCCTGCATCCGTCGGCGCGACGGGTCCTGAATCGCGTGGCGAATGCGCTGGATATCTCGGCCTACGAACTGGTCCAGATGGAAGCGCTGCTGCGGATGCAGCAGTCGGCGCGCCAGACGAGCGAAGCCCGCTCTGCCGTCGATCGGGTGGCACAGGCCTACGAAGTGCTGGGTATGCAGGCGTCATCGTCCGATGCGGAAGTCACGAAGGCCTATCGCCGGCTCATGAGCCAGAATCATCCCGACAAGCTGCACGCCAAGGGCCTGCCGGAATCCATGATGAAAATGGCCGAGGAAAAAACGCGGCAGATTCGTGCAGCCTACGAGGTGCTGTGCGAAGCGCGTGGTATGAAGTGAGCGATCGCTGGAGCAACGCAATGAGTTCGCAGATCAAACCCTGGATTGCACCTTCCATTCTCTCGGCCGACTTTGCGCGGTTGGGCGAGGAAGTGCGCGCTGTGCTGAACGCCGGTGCCGACTGCATCCACTTCGACGTGATGGACAACCACTACGTGCCCAATCTGACCATCGGTCCTCTGGTCTGCGAAGCATTGCGCAAGCACGGTATTACTGCGCCTATCGACGTGCACCTCATGGTGAAGCCCGTCGACCGGATCATCCCGGACTTTGCGGCGGCCGGTGCAACGTGGATTTCCTTTCATCCGGAAGCCAGCGAGCACGTCGATCGCACGCTCGCGTTGATCCGGGAGCATGGCTGCCGACCGGGGCTGGTGTTCAATCCGGCGACACCTCTGGCCTGGCTCGATCACGTCATGGACAAAGTCGACATGATCCTGCTCATGTCCGTGAACCCAGGCTTTGGCGGACAGAGGTTCATTCCGTCGGCGCTGCAGAAATTGCGTCAGGTGCGCGAGCGTATCAGGGCGAGCGGCAGGGAGATTCGACTGCAAATCGACGGCGGCGTGAAAGTCGACAACATCCGCGAGATCGCAAGCGCCGGTGCGGACACATTCGTGGCGGGCTCGGCGATCTTCGGTGCCACGGATTACAGGGCGACGATCGATGCGATGCGGGCGGAGATAGCGAAGGCGGGCGGGACCGCCGCTGCCTGAAGCGGCGCCCGGGACGCGAGGTGGTCCCGGGCACGCAGATGGACGACGGGTTATTCGTCGTCCTCGTCGTCGAAGTCATCGTCCTCGTCGTCATCGGCACGACGATTGCTGGACACAGGACCGCGGCCTGCAGCGGTGGCGGCGGCAGCGAGCGGCGGCTTCGTCTTCATCTTGGGACGAGCGCCGTAAACCACGATGGTCTTGCCGGTGGCGCGCAGCAGGCCCTGGTCTTCGAGTACCTTGAGGACGCGTCCGGCCATTTCACGCGAACAGCCGACCAGTCGCGACAGCTCCTGGCGGCTGACTTTGATCTGCATGCCTTCCGGATGCGTCATGGCGTCCGGTTCGCCGCACAGATCCATGATCGCGTGTGCGACGCGGCCGGTGACATCGACGAAAGCGAGGTCGCCGAGCTTGCGATTCGTGCGATCGAGACGCGTCGCCAGCTGAGTGGCGAGTTCGAATACCAGGCCGGGGCTTTCGGCAGCGAGCTGGCGGAAGCGGGGGTAGGTCATTTCAGCGAGTTCGCACTGCTGCCGGGTGCGTACCCAGG
>CAZBKC010000228.1:0-886 GCA_964492345.1 uncultured Steroidobacter sp.
GCTGCTGCAGAACTACGGCACGGCGCTGACCGAGTTCACGCCCGACCGGCTGAAGATCCTGCCGTACCAGGGCAAGCCCGACGACAAGATCGCCACCGTCCGCAGCGAAATCCGTCGCGACAATGGCGCGCCCGCCAAGGTGAACTATTCGCTGCGCAAGACCCCGGAGGGTTGGAAGGCGTTCGACGTGCAGATCGAAGGCATTTCCTACGTGAAATCCTTCCGTACCGATTTCGCTGCGGAAATCCAGCAGAAGGGACTTGAGGCCGTCATCCAGCGACTGGAAAGTCAGGTGGCGAGCGGCACGGTGAAGAATCCGACGGCGGCCAGGTCCTGACGCATCGTGAGCAGGGTTCAGACCAGCAAAGCGCGCCTCGAATCGCTCGGCGACGGGCGCTTCCGTGTCAGCGGCATTCTCGATGCGGATACCGTCACGGCCATCCTGGAAGAGAGTGCCCGCAAGTTCGTATCGCCGGCGGTCGTCGTGGACCTCGCGGCGGTGACGGCGAGCGACAGCGCCGGCATGGCCCTGCTGCTGGAATGGTTGCGGATGAGTCGTGCGGCAGGTCGCAAGATTCACTTCGACAACGTGCCGCAACAGATCATGGCGCTGGCCCGCATCAGCGAGGTCGACGATCTGCTGCTGGAGAATGGCATTGCATCGGCCGGCGCCGATGCTCAGCCCCGGGCCGTCAAGGCGACGGCCTGAAGTCAGGGCGTCTCGGGAGACGACTCTTCCGCCGGCGCCGGTTCCTCATCCGAAAAATCTTCGTATTCTTCCGGCGGCGGATCGCCGTCGTAGATCTGGAACTCGCGCTGCTGTGCCCACGCATCGCGCATGAATGCGTAGGGATCGAAAGCGCTCTGGAGCGTTGCATCGAGCGGC
>CAZBKC010000228.1:896-5833 GCA_964492345.1 uncultured Steroidobacter sp.
AGCGGCAGCAGTTCCGAGCGCGAATGCACGATGTCGAGCCCGCGCAGACCCCACACGGCTTCCCACGGGATGTCGATATACACGAGCGGGCCCAGGAAGTAGTCGAAGAAACGCGATGGTGCGTCGCGCACCGATGAGGGGCCGAAGAACGGCAGCGTCACATAGGGTCCGGAACCGACACCCCATACGGCGAGTGTCTGTCCGAAGTCTTCGTCATTCGCCGTGAGGCCCGTGGGCGTTGCGACATCGAGCAGACCGCCGATGCCGATCGTCGTGTTCATCAGGAAACGTCCCGTGTCGCGCAGTCCCATACCGGGCTTGCCTTGCAGGAACTGATTCACGATCGTCGCGGGATAGGAGAGGTTTGCAAAGAAATTGCCGACGCCCATGCGAAACCAGCGTGGTGTGATCTTGTGATAGCCCTTGGCGACGGGCTTGAGTGCAATGCGGTCGGCAGTGTCGTTGAACTTGTAGATGCCGCGGTTCATGCCCTGCCAGGGGTCGTCGCTGTGCGTACGACCTGGTGTGGTCGCGCATCCTGCACTGATGAGAAGAACTGCAATCACTGCGATTGCGCGCACGGATGCCGCTGCGCGGCCGGTCATGAGGGACATGCGATCAACAGATCCTGGATATGATGAATGCCGGGTCGCCACAGGGCGACATCCGGCAGGCATTGTATCAATTCATTCCCTGCAGGCGCGGCTGGCCAGCGGACGTCCGGCGCGTTCCCCGCTTGGGCATGGCCTGTTGCACTTCTTCGAGGCGCGCCTGAAAGCGGGCACGCTGTACCGAGGTGATTTTCGGCACGGCGAGCGCCAGCTGCAGCTGGTTTATCGCCAGCGGCAGATCGCCGCTCATGATGTGGTATTCGGACATGTAGTAGTACGAGTCCGCGACATCTCCCGCGGCATTGGCTGCCAATGCCGTCAGGCGCGCCTGCTCGGGCGTAGGCGGTACGACGTTGAAGAGATCCAGCAGGATTTCATGCGCTGTCTTTGAATCGCCGCTCTGCATCAGCGTCTCTGCATAGCGCACCGTGACAGCGACATTGCGCGGAAACAGTTCGCGGGCCTTCTCCAGCGTTTCGATGGATGCCTTGCCCTGGCCCGCTCTGAGCTGAGCCTGCCCGAGTGCAGTGTGGTACTGCATGACCGTCGGGTCGGTATCGCGCAGTTTCCTGAAGATCGGAATTGCCCTGTCTGCGTTGCCCGACATCATCATTGCCAGGCCCTGGCCATACACCTGCGCCGAGCTGGCGTCGGGCTCGTTCTTGATCACGGCGGCGTAGTACTCCTGCGGATCCTTGCCCGCAGGATTCGACAGCACGCGCAGGCGCTCGCGCGTCAGCGCGTAGCTGATGCTGTCGGGCATCGGAGTGATGTTGAGTTGATCGGCGCGTTCCTTGGTTTCGGCGATTCGCGTGCTGGTCACCGGGTGGGTGCGCAGCATTTCGGGAATGTTGAATTCGCTGCTGCCTGCGAGGCGGCTCATCGTTTCGAAGAACCGTGGCATGCCTTCGGGATCGAATCCTGATCGCGCCAAAATACCCAGGCCGACCCGATCGGCTTCGGTTTCGTTCTCGCGCGTGAAGCTGATCTGCTGCTGAATCGCCAGCGATTGTGCCGCCGCCACACCTGCCATTGCTCCGTCTCCGCCCCCGGCAGCGGCGCCGAGCAGGATGGCGGCCAGCATTGCAGCCGTTGAGACCAGGCTCGTGCGACTCTGGGCGGCGATGCTTCGAGCGATGTGTCTCTGAGTCACGTGCGCGATTTCGTGCGCCATGACGCCGGCGAGTTCGCTTTCGTTCTTCGTTTCCAGCACCAGTCCGGCATTCATGCCGATGAATCCGCCGGGCAATGCAAAGGCGTTGATGGTGCGGTCCTTGACGGTGAAGAACGTGAACCGCTGTGCACCATCGTGGGCTTCGCTGGACAGCCGCGCGCCGAGCGACTGCACGTATTCGGCGACCTCGGGGTCATCGAGGATCTGGTCCTGATCCCGCAGCCCGCGCACGATCATCCGGCCGATCTGGCGCTCATCCTCGAGCGTCAACATTGCCTGCGCGGGACTGCCGATATCCGGCAGATCGTCCGCCGAATTGGTTCGTTGGGCGCCGGCACCGACGGTCATCAGAGCGGTGGCGAGAAAAAGGACGATCTTTCGCATGATGGAAAACCCGTGAGCCGGCAGTGTGGTGCCGGGCCGTCGGCAAAGTAAAGCGCGTGGGATTGGACTGACCGGAACGGGATCGGTTCGACTGGCAGCAGCGAGGCGGTTGCCGCGGGCTGCTGCCGCGGGGCTGCTGGGTATTGGGCGCTGGGCTGCTGGCCAGAGCAGGAAAAAGACGAAGAGCAGCGCTCTGCTTTCTCTGGTCTGGCCAGCAGCCCAGCGCCCAGCAGCCCGACAGCCCCAAACAAAAAGGCCCTCCATGCGGAGGGCCTTTTACTGTTTGATGGCGGAAGGGGAGGGATTCGAACCCTCGTAGGGCGGTAATGCCCTCAACCGATTTCGAATCGGTGCCGTTGTGACCGCTTCGGTACCCTTCCGGCGCGGGGCGCGCATTCTATACCAGGCAGGGGGCGAGAATGTAGGCTGCGCCCTCTTTCTGGCGGCTTTGGGGTACCCGGATCTTGTCATTGCCTGTGTCAGCGGTGGGGCCATCGCAGGAGGCGCATTGAAGATCGCGCTGGCGATCGTTGCGATGCTGCTTCTCGGGACCTGTTCGCAGCCGCCGACGGTCCTGGAGCAGATCATCGACAGCGGCGAATTGCGGGTGGTCACGCGCAATCTGCCCAGTACCTACTATCTTGGCGCTTCAGGGCCCCAGGGCCCGGAGTTCGAGCTCGCCAGCCAGTTGGCCGCGGAACTGGGGGTCCGCCTCTATATCTACTCCGTTCCCAATGCGGGCGATGTCATCCGCGAGCTGGCACTGCATCGTGCGCACATCGGCGCGGCCGGACTCACTCGCGGCATGCGGGTGCCCGGGCAGATCGCCTTCGGTCCCCCTTATCAGCAGGTCAGGGAACACCTGATCTACCGGCAGGGAGAGGTGCGTGCGCGCAATCTGCGGCAGGTCGTCAATACACATATCGAGGTCGTTGCTGGCAGTTCGCATGAAGCCTCACTCGAGGCGGCGCGCATCGCGGTTCCCAATCTGTCGTGGGTGGAGAACGCCGCTACCGAAACGGAGGAATTGCTCTACAGACTGTCCCGGCGCCAGATCGACTACACGGTGGCGGATTCGAACGAGTTCGCCATCGGTCGCGCCTTCCATCCGGAAATCCGCATCGCCTTCGACCTGTCGGGCAGCAAGGCACTTGCCTGGGCAGTCGATGCGCGCGATCCGAGCCTGCTGCAGCGCGTGACGGCGTACTTCGCCGCAGTGAAAGCCGAAGGGCGGCTCGCGTCGATCCTCGACACGTACTACGGCGACGTCGACCGCTTCGACTACATCCAGGCGCGCGTCTTCATGCAGGACATCGAAGAGCGCCTGCCGCAATACCGCCAATGGTTCAAGGAGGCGGCGGCACAGATCGGCGTCGACTGGCGACTGCTCGCCGCGATCGGCTACCAGGAGTCTCACTGGGTGCCGACGGCTACCTCGCCGACGGGTGTGCGCGGGCTCATGATGCTGACCGAAGAAACGGCGCGTGGCCTGGGAGTATCCGATCGACTCGATCCGCGCGAGAGCATCTTCGGCGGCGCCCAGTATTTCCTGCGGGTGCGCAGCCAGATTCCGGCGCGCATCCAGGAACCGGACCGGACCTGGATGACGCTGGCGGCGTACAACGTCGGCCTCGGGCACCTCGAAGATGCGCGCATCCTCACGCAGGTTCACGGCCGCAATCCCGATCTATGGAGCGATGTACGCGATCATCTGCCGTTGCTGACGCAGGCCAGGTGGTACACGCAGGTCAAACGCGGTTATGCACGCGGCTGGGAGCCGGTACGGTTCGTGGAGAACATCCGCGGCTATATCGACATTCTGGACTGGGTGGCCGCGGACACAGCGGCGCCGGCGAAACGCGAGGCGGCAGCGGTCAGATGAAAGTGACGAAAGTCACTTCTTCCTGACCGACTTCTCCGCATACGTGCGTGCCAGTTCCTCGGCGAACACCGCCGGCAGGCCCTGTTCGTTGCGCTGATTCAGCGCCTGATAGAACTCGGTGTAGAGATCCCAGTACTTCATCTTGTTCGCTGCACCGAGCAGCGCACCGCGCTTCAGGCCGCGATCGAATCGTTCCTGCAGTTCGCCGGGTTCGATGCGATTCATGAACTCGTCCATGCCAGCCTGCACCGCCGCCATCGTTGCAGCGTGATGGTGCTGGAGGTCGGCGAACGAATCGCGAATCGCTTCCACCGACCCGAGATAGCGCGTGCCATGCTGACTGAGCAGCCGCAGCACGGCTTCGTCGACGCTCGGCGAGAATTTCAGCGGATTGTTTTCCGCCGGCTGAATGGCCGTCTGCGAGAGGCGCAGCTTGCCTTTCATGTCCGACCGGGCGTGCAGGGTTTCCATCAGTCCCATGACCGATTCGCGCAGCATCTGACCGGCCAGTGCCAGCAGCGAGGCGTGCGAGTCGGCGGGCAGGGCAGCAGGATCGATACCTGCACCGCGGCAGAAAGCTTCCACACCGCTGTCGATGTGATCGCTGGCGCGCCGCATGCGCTCGGGTTCGCGCGCGGGAGCCGGTGCCGGAGTCGCAGTGCGTGCTGCCGGAGCAGGGCTCGGGGCGCGTGCTGCAGGAGCAGGCTGAGGGGCCGCAGTGTTGGCTTTCGGAGCCAGTGCAGCGGGCGTCAGTGCGGCCAGGCTCTTGCGATCGTACGGCCCCACCTCATCCTGCGCTACCGCGCGGCCAAGCGGCGCGCCGGGGGCGGCGAGTTCATCCGCGAGCAGCTGGGCAGGACCGACCGCAACGGCAAGCTGGCCAAGC
>CAZBKC010000229.1:0-5808 GCA_964492345.1 uncultured Steroidobacter sp.
GCATGAAATCTACCTCACCAAACATCGGTTACCCACTTGGGTTTTAGTAGAAGCAAATAAGTCAATCCCGGCACCGTTCCCCGGACTTCGGACTTCACCGCCCGTTTTCTTCCACCAAGTGAATGATACCGGCCACCTGTTCCACTGCCACGACAAACGCCAGCCCGTGGCCTGGCGCAGTCAGTTCAGCAGCGCGCACGATTTCCTGCAGAACCGCCTGCGTGATATCCGAGGCCACGATCGTGAGAACGACTTCCTTCTCGGGCTCGATCTGGATGCCGAACACTTTGTGTTGTTCGTTGCGGCCGATACCGCGTCCGAACAATACGGTGCCGCCATGCGCACCGGCCTTCATCGTGGCCTGAAGCACGGTGTCGCCCCAGCCCTTTCTTACGATGCTTACGATCAAACGTGGATTTAGCATGTCGGCGAATCCTTCTTGCGAGTCCTCAGTTGGATGAACAATCCCAGCATCATGACTGACATGATCGGCGCCAGCGCAATGAGCGCCACGAAACCGAAACCATGTAGAACGGGATCCTGATCCCCCATTGCAGACGAGGCACCCAAGGCCAGCGCCAGCAGGAACGAGTTGGCGAGCGGACCGGTGGCGACGCCGCCGGCATCGGCCGCGATCCCCACGAAATCCTGCTCGCAGAACCATATCAAGACGATGACGAGGAGATAGCCGGGCACGACCAGATACAGCAGCGGAATCTGGTAGCTGATCCGCAGCATCGCAATACCCACCCATACGGCGACGCCGACACAAATCGCATACACGATCATGGATTTTGGAATGGCGCCATTCGAGGCCTCTTCCACCTGATCTGCCAGGATGCGCACCGCGGGCTCTCCCCATGCGGTCAGAAATCCGAGCAGCAGCCCGATGAGAGCGAACAATCCGGTGTTATCGAGGGCGCCGAGCGCTTCGCCTAGCGCCCGCCCGAAGGGCAAGAACGCCATGCTGACGCCCACCAGAAACAAGAACAGCCCCGCCACCGCAATCGCTGTACCCGTCAGAACGTCGGCAACCTGGCGCCACGGTAGTTTCAGCAGGAATATTTGAAAGAGCAGAAACAGCACGACCAGCGGCACCACTGCAATGGCCACGCTGCCGGCAATGACGACGCTCTCATGTATCCATGTCGCGCCCATCAACGCAGGATCTCCATGATGAGGATGGCAATCGCCGGCCCGATGGAGGCGAAGCCCACCAGGCCGAAGCCATCGGATACCGCGGACCGACCGGCCAGAACCGAGCTCACCCCAAGGGCCACGGCAATCACCACCGGAGCGGACAACACGCCGGTCGTCACGCTGCCACCATCGAAGGCGAGCGGCACGATATGCGCTGGCGCCGCCAGCGCCAGCACCAGCACCAGCACATAGGCGCTCGCCAGCATCGCCTTCATGGACCAGCCAAGGACGATACGTGCCATGGCGACGGCGACCAGTATGCCGAGGCCACAGGCGATCGTCAGGAGCACGGTGCGTCCGGAAATGGCGCCCGCCGAAACCGCCTCGACCTGCCCGGACAAGACGAGCACGTCAGGTTCGGCGATGGTGGTCGCAAAGGCGATGGCAAAGGCGACGACCATGATGAATAGGAGCGAGCCTTTCTTCGGCAACTCGGCGCCGATGAATTTTCCCATGGGCAGTACACCCAGATCGACGCCGACGAAGAGCAGCATCATGCCCAGGATCGCGAGCGCGGAACCGGCGAGAAACTGCAGGAACAACTCGAGCGGTGCGTGAACGAGGACTGCCTGCAGTACGCAGATCGCAATGAGCAGCGGACTGACCGCCCTCAGCACCTCGAGCAACTTCTCGCGAATGACTGAGATCATGGTTCTTCACACCCAGCGGCTGGCGAACAACGATGGTTTCCTTCGATCCGACTTCGGTGGCGTGCGCTCTTGTCAGCCCGTCATGGAAACGGCTGTCGTCGCCCGTAGTCGCAATCGAATCTGTTTCTCCATCTCGATGAAGGCGAAGAGCACCGCGCCGATGCCGACGATCAGCAGGCCGTCGAAGAAAGAAACCGGCTCCGTCGCGAACACCGCTTGCAGAGGCGGCCAATAGGTGATGGCGAACTGCGCAGCCGTGACGATGACGACCGTGAGCCATACGATCCTGGTGCCCCTGACTGCCTTCCATGTCAGCGAGGTGCCATAGATGTTGCGGATGAAGAACAGATGGAAGATCTCCATCACCACCAGCGTGTTCACCGCTAGCGTTCGCGTGAGCTCGAGCGAATAGTCCCGATCCAGCGCATAGTGGTAGATGCCGAACACGCCGCACAGGAACAATGCGGACACCAGCACGATGTGCCACACCAGTTCGCCGTTCAGCAGCGGCTCGGTGGTAGGGCGCGGCGGACGCCGCATCGTGTTTTCCTCGGTCGGCTCGAAGGCAAGCGCAATGCCCAGGGTCACGGCGGTAATCAGGTTCACCCACAGTATCTGCACGGGCGTGATGGGCAGCGTCATTCCCAGCAGGAGCGCCAACACGATGGTCATGGCTTCGCCCGTGCTGGTTGGCAGCGTCCAGCTGATCACCTTCTTTATATTGTCGTACACCGTGCGTCCCTCGCGCACGGCCGCGACGATCGATGCGAAGTTATCATCGGCCAATACCAGATCAGCAGCTTCCTTCGCGGCCTCGCTGCCCTTCTTGCCCATGGCGATGCCCGCATCGGCTCGCTTCAAGGCAGGCGCATCGTTCACGCCGTCACCCGTCATCGCAACCGTCATGCCGCGGGACTGCAGGGCCATGACGAGCCGCAGTTTGTGTTCGGGGCTCGTGCGGGCGAACACGTCTGTGTCCATCACGGCGGCGGCCAGGGCCACGTCATCGAGTCTGTCTATCTGTGTGCCGATCAGCACCTTGGGGTTCTGCAATCCGATCTGCCGTCCGATCGCCGCCGCCGTTCCCGCGTGATCGCCGGTGATCATCTTGACTCGAATGCCGGCCTGATGACATTCGGCAACGGCCGCTATTGCCTCCGCACGCGCCGGGTCGATCAGGCCCACCAGGCCCAGTAACACCAGCGTGCCGTCCAGATCGGAGTGTTCCAGCACGACTTGCGAGGCCACTGTCGGTTTTACCGCCAACGCAAGAACACGTTGACCCTGGTGGGCAATGCTCTCGGCCTTCTCATGCCAGTACGCTGCGTCGAGCGGCTCCGTGCCGCCCGCGGCGCTGCGCTGCTGACTGCACATGTGCAGCAACCGTTCCGGCGCGCCTTTCACGAAAATGAATGCATGGTGCTCGTGATCGTGATTCAGGGTCGCCATGAAGCGATGCTTCGCATCGAAAGGAATGACGTCGGTGCGCCGCCAATGCGACCGGTCATGCGACACATCGATCCCCACCTTGGCGGCCAAAGCGAGCAGTGCCCCTTCCATCGGGTCGCCCTCGACCATCCACGCTCCGCCCTCTTCATGCAAGGCAGCGTCGTTGCATAGGGTGCTGGCGCGAGCGATCTCTTCCAAGACCCGATGTTCGCGCGCCTCGACGCGCGCTGCCCCAAGCCGAATGATCCCGCTGGGCTTATACCCGACTCCTTCGAGCGTGAACAAGTGAGCCGAGGTGGCGACGGAGGTCACCATCATCTCGTTGCGTGTGAGCGTGCCGGTCTTGTCCGTGCAGATCACCGAGACCGAGCCCAGGGTTTCGATCGCGGGCAGACGGCGGACGATGGCGTGGCGCCGGGCCATCGCCTGCACGCCGATGGCCAGCGTGATCGTCAGCACGGCAGGCAAGCCCTCGGGAATGGCCGAGACCGACAATCCCACCACGGCCATGAACAATTCCGAGAATTCATAGTGGCCGACGAAGTAGCCGAAGATGAGGAGCAAGGAGGCGACCAGCAGGATCAGCAGGGTCAGCCATCGCGCGAACGAATCCATCTTCTGGATCAGCGGTGTGCTGAGCGTGTCGACCTGTGCCAGCAACCCGCTGATGCGTCCGATCTCGGTTGCCGCCCCCGTTGCGACAACGATGCCCGTGCCCTGTCCGGCGGTGACGAGCGTGCCGGAAAACGCCATGCAGGTGCGGTCGCCGAGCGCGGCGTTCCCCGCGACGGCACCGAGGTGCTTGTCCACCGGCACCGACTCGCCCGTGAGAATGGCTTCCTGGATCTGCAAACCATGGGACTTCAACAGCCGCAGATCCGCCGGCACTTTGTCACCCGCTTCCAGCAGCACGATGTCTCCGGGCACGAGCATTTCACCCGCAACGCTGCGACGCTGCCCATCGCGAAGTACCGCTGCACGGGGCGCCAACATCCCGCGGATCGCCTCCATTGCCTTCTCGGCCTTGCCCTCCTGAATGAAGCCGATGACAGCATTGACGATCACCACCGCGAGAATCACGAATGAATCGACGAGGTGATCCAGGACGGCCGTGATCACGGCGGCTGCCAGCAGCACGTAGATCAAGACGTTGTGAAATTCGAGCAGGAACCGGAGAAGCGCACTGCGTCGCGGCGGCTCCGGCAGGCGATTGGGGCCGTGAGCCTCCAGGCGCCTCTCGGCTTCAGATTGACTCAGACCATCGGCGTTGGCGTGCAACTCTTCGAGCGCAGCCTGCGGCGGGTGGTCGTGCCAGTGAGATTGCGCAGTGTTGGTGGCGGCGGCGCTGCGCGGTACGACCATCGTCTGTCTTCAGAACTCTTGATTGGGGAGGCTAGATCATTCACATGATGCGGCTGCGTGGTAGCGCATTCATCAGCCCGCGCGTCAGCCGGCAGACGGTTTCAAGAGTACGCGCAAACAGAAATGGGGACATTCCTTATTTCCAGACTCTCGCGCCAATCCGCGGTTGGAGCGGAAATAAGGAATGTCCCCATTTCCAACGGTCGGCGGGCTCGACTGTGGGTCAATGGAGCACTGACTTAACGCAGGCTGCGAGTCTGGCTGCAAGAAAGAATATTTCCGCGGGGCACACGGGGGGCACGGGGGCTCAACAGGCCACTGAGCGCCGGTGAGGACGGCATCTCGCGAAATGGACGGCGCCGACTTCGCGCCGTAATGATTGCGACGCACTGACAGATTGGGATTCCCTTCCGTGCTCATTTCATTCTCTTCGCGGTGCTGAAGCCCAACGCTACGTTTGAGCCGCGCGTTGCTTTGAACGCGTCGGCTCCAAACGTTTGTTAGCCGACTGCTCCACCATCTGCCCCTCAACGAATTTGTGCAGAACGCTGGATACAAGCGTTTGATACGGAATGCCTTCTGCCAAAGCGCGCTTCTGCAGGGCGCGAAGGTCCTTTGACGAGATGCGAATGTTGATTCGGCTGTCTTTAGCGAAGGTGGCTACCGCCGCCTTTCGATGCCGTGCAAGTTCCTGCCGCCGATCCTTGACGCGCTTCAGCTTGCCGCTGTCGAACGCCTCGAGGATTTCTTTCTCCTCACTACTAAGTTTGCTCATCTGACTCACCAATGTACTGTTTCGTCGCCTTGCGGCTCGGGATAATCGTCTTCAGGAAGATCTCCTCTTCCGTCTCGACAAATGGGACCAAGTACGCGTAGCCCTCAATGACGACGACAGAAATCTTCTGCCCGGGATAGCGGACCTGGTTCGGATGATCGAAGACGTCCACTTCGTCTCCCGCACCGATGTGAAACACAACATCTTCAAACGAGACGCCACGCTCTTCCCTAAGCTGCTCGTTCTTCTCCGGGTTCCATGCGTAGTGCTTCATGGCCGGAGCCTATCACAAGCTGTGTGCCTAATGTACTCAGGCGGCTAACCGGTCTTGGCGGATTCGAGGGGTATCAAGGGAGTAAGTGCTTGATTGAA
>CAZBKC010000230.1:0-3163 GCA_964492345.1 uncultured Steroidobacter sp.
GTGAGGGTAGGAAAGGGGGTAGTGATCAGGGGGTAGGGGGTAGTCAGAGGAGGACCCCGGCTGCTCTCTTCTTTCTGACTACCCCCTACCCCCTGATCACTACCCCCTTCTTCCTCACTCCACGACGAGCTTGTATCCCGCGCCCGGCGCGGTCTGCAGCATGTCGGGATTCGTCGGATCGACCTCGATCTTCTGGCGCAGGCGGTGCACGAGCTGCTTGAGCAACTGGCGGTCGCCGGAACCCTTGTGGCCCCACACCTGCATCAGCAGGCGATCGGAACCCACCGTGTGACCGGCATTGGCGATGAGCATCTGCAACAGGCGCAATTCGAGCTTCGTCAGGCGCACGGGAGAATTGCCGCCGACCTGTACGGTATGTTCTTCGACATCGAGCTTGACGCGCCCGGCCGCCAGCGGTGCCGAGTTCTCCATGCCGGCACGGCGCAGCAGCGCCTTGACGCGTGCGAGCAGCGTGCGCGGGCTGAACGGCTTGGTGAGGTAGTCGTCTGCGCCGAGTTCCAGCGCCTTCACCAGATCCTCTTCCTCGCCACGCACGGTCAGCATGATCACCGGCACGCGGGACTTGGATCGCACGGCCTCGCACACCTGGAAGCCGCTCGCACCCGGCATGTTGATGTCGAGAATCACCAGATCCGGCGCTTCGGCGTCGAACGCCTTGATGGCAGCCTGACCGTCGTTGGCCTTGACCACGAGATAGCCCGCCTGCGAAAGCGTGAAAGCGATCAGCGCCAGCAGATCCTTGTCGTCGTCGGCGGAGAGGATTTTCATGAGTAGGTGACGAGGGTGACGAAAGTGACGTCAGTCACGAAGGGCCAGAGTAATGAAGACAGCGCGAGCGTCGCATTCGCAAATGGCATATAGGTGTAACCGTATTGTTTCCGACCTTCGTCACTTTCGTGACCTTCGTGACTGTCGTCACTCCGCCTTGGCCTGCGGCAGCTCCACGACAAAACGTGTCCTGCCGTCCTTGCGTTCCGCATGGATCGAGCCCTCGTGACGATTGACGATGGACTTGACGATCCACAGTCCCAGACCGAGACCACCCGGTTCCGGTTCCTCGTCGGGACCACGATGGAAGCGTTCGAAGATCGAACCGGATTCGATGTCGGGCATGCCCGGACCCTCGTCTTCCACCCATACCGTGACCGCGCGATCGCCGGCCGATGCACCGATGCGCACGACCGTGTCTTCCGGCGCGTACTTGCTGGCATTCGCCAGCAGGTTCACCAGCACCTGGGTCAGGCGCGGTCCGTCACCGTCGACGCGTGGCAGATCCTCGGGAATCGTCAGTTCCAGCGTCTGACGACGCTGCTTGAGCAATGCGCCGATCAGCGCATCTGCGTCTTCCACCAGCTCGCCGATCGCCACACTCTGGTGGCGGATGCCGAGCTGGCCCGACTCGATCCGTACGCTTTCCAGCAGATTGTCGATCAGTCGCGTCAGCCGCAGCGCGCCGCGCTCCAGCGACAGCACGAGTTCCTTCTGATCGGCTGCGGACATGGTGTCCATGCCTTCACGCAGCAGTTCGATGGAAGCAAGCTGCGCGGCGAGCGGCGTGCGGAATTCGTGCGAAATATTCGCAAGCACGGAATCGCGCGCGCGACGCACGCTTTCCAGTTCGGTTTCGTCGCGGATCACCTGCACCTGCAGCTCGTCGACCGGTGAGGCACTGGTGATGATGGCCGTGCGCGGCGAGCCTTCGCGCAGATTCAGCCGCTCGGTTGCCTGCGAACTTCCTTGCGTGCGTGCGCGAACGATGGGGCAATTGTTCTCGCAGGGACGCACACCGTTCTCCGCGCGCGGCTTCAGCACATCGCCGCAGAAACGACCGATGGCCTCGTGCGCCTGCACTCCCAGCAGGCGCGCCGCCTGTGGATTCAGGTAGCGGATGACGCGGGACTTGTCGACGGCGTACACGCCCTCGACGATGCCGACGAGCACCGCCTGCGCTTCTGCCTCGCGCCGTCGCAGCTCGCCGGTCAGATCGACCAGGTTGTTGCGCATGTGTTCCATCGTGCGCCCGAGCTGGCCGACCTCCTTGGTGCCGCCGACGGGGATCGACGTGGAGAAGTCGCCGTGCCCCAGCCGCTCGGCGGCTTCGGTCAGCGTACTCACCGGACCCGTGACCTGCTGCCCAAGGACGACGCCGGCCAGCACGGCCACCGCCGCGAGAATGACCGCGGTGACCAGCAGTCGCCGCACCAGGTTGCCGACGGACTCATCGATGTCGCTCGCCGGCAGGCGGGCTTCGAGCAGCGCGATCGCTTCACCTGTCGATGCGAACACCGGGAAGCTCGCGGCGTACAGATCGTTGCTCTCGATGCGTGCCACCGCAGAACGGCCGTCGGAAAGACCGGCCGAATGCAGCCGCGTGAAATCATCGACCTGCTTGTTCTCGACGAAGTCGCGATAGCCGATCAGACGAATCTGCATGCCGACGCGATCGGTCAGGGCTCGGCTCAGCTTGTCGTCGAACAGGCGGGCCACGTAGAGACGCCGTTCCGTGGCGCCGCCGATCTGCGCCGAAGCGCCGAGCACGGCATGTGGTGCATTGGGCGCCACCAGGAAACGTTCGCCCTGTTCCGCGCCGGTTTCCGCTATTTCCACCCAGGGCAGCGCGACACCGGCCTGCGCGACCAGCGCCCTGCCCTCGAACACGGCGCACGAAGTGATCGTTTCGTTGTTGCAGGAGCGCCGCAGGTAGGGACCGACGGCGGCTGCCTGCCGGTCGGCGAGCAGGCGCTGCAGCGTGGCGCGCTCCGCCACTGTCCTTGCCTGGATCAGCGCGTCTTCGCCGTAACGCCGCAAGTCCTCGCGCGCCATTGCACCGGCGAGCTGGACGCGCGATTTGCCTTGCTGGTTGGCGAGATCGCGCAGCGAGCCGATGGCGGAAATGGAAATGCCGCCCACGACCAGCACGACGATTGCGACATTGATGGCCGCGATCCAGAAGCCCAGACTCGCCCGCGAGGTGTCGATCTGCAGTTGGTCGATGAATTGCTGAAGGCGGGAAAGCATGAGGCGGCAGCTATCGTGTTCCGTGTCGGCCTAGCGCTTGACGTATCCGGTGCGCCACTCGACCAGCGATTTGATGATCAGCGTAACGACCGCCAGCAGCGTCAGCAGCGAGGCTACGGCGAAC
>CAZBKC010000230.1:3173-5764 GCA_964492345.1 uncultured Steroidobacter sp.
GGCGCCGACGAAGTTGTACTCGTTATATAGGATTTCGACGTGCAGCGGCATGGTTGTAGTCAGACCACGAATATGACCCGAGACCACCGACACGGCGCCGAACTCGCCCATCGCGCGTGCATTGCAGAGAATGACGCCATAGACCAGTCCCCAGCGGATCTTGGGCAGCGTCACATGGAAGAACGTCATCAGCCCCCCCGCCCCCAGCGTGATTGCCGCCTCCTCCTCGTCGTTGCCGAGCTGCTGCATCAGCGGAATCAGCTCCCGCGCAACGTAGGGCATGGTCACGAACATGGTGGCCAGCACGATGCCCGGCAACGCGAAGATGATGCTGATGTCGTTCTCCTGCAGCCACAACCCGAACCAGCCCTGCATGCCGAACAGCAGCACATAGATCAAGCCCGAGATCACCGGGGATACCGCAATCGGCAGATCGATGAGCGTGATGAGGATGCTCTTTCCCTTGAACTCGAACTTGGCGATGGCCCATGCCGCGGCAATACCGAAGATGGTATTGACCGGAACGACGATCGCCGCCGTGATCAGGGTGAGGCGGATGGCGGCCAGCGTGTCGGCATCGCGGAAACTCTCGACGTAGAGCTTGAACCCCTTGCTGAGCGCGGTCGCGAACACCGTCACCAGCGGCGCGAACAGCAAGGCGGCCAGGAACAGCAGTGACAGGCCGATGAACAGCGCCTTGATCAGCGTGCTGACTAAATTGTCGCGCCCCGGTCGGCTCGCGATTTCCGCCAGCAATGCTTTCGAAGGACCGTGTGCCACTGTTAACCCCGTCCGCCGCAGGCCGCCTGCGTAGGCTGTTGGCTGTGGGCTGTAGGCTGTCCACGCGGGACTTCCGTTGGTCGTAGGTCAGGAACATGTCGTCGTTCGTGTTCCGCGCCATCCGCCATCCGCCATCCGCTATCCGCTTCTCTCATGCTCATCGTGCCGCCGCCACGTGCCTGCGGCGCCCCCATGTCTGCAACAGGTTGATGGACAGCAGCATGACGAACGAGATCACCAGCATCAGGAAGCCGATGGCCGCGGCGCCGACGTAGTCGAACTGCTCGAGCTTGATCACGATCAGCAGCGGTGCGATCTCGGTCTTCATCGGCAGGTTGCCGGCGATGAAGATCACGGAGCCGTACTCGCCCACGCCGCGCGCGAACGCCATGGTGAATCCGGTCAGCAGGGCCGGCATCACGGTGGGCAGGATGATGCGGCGAAAGATCGTGAATCGTCCCGCGCCGAGCGTTTCCGCTGCATCTTCAAGATCGCGCTGCACTTCGAGCAGCGCCGGCTGTACCGAGCGGACGACGAACGGCAGCCCGATGAGCGTCAGCGCCACCACCACGCCGATCCAGGTGTACGCCACCTTGATGCCGAACGGCGCCAGGTGCTGGCCGATCCAGCCGTTCTCGGCGAACACGGCCGTCAGTGCGATACCCGATACGGCTGTCGGCAGTGCGAAGGGCATGTCGATCAATGCATCGATGAACTTGCGGCCCGGGAAGTCGTAGCGCACCAGCGTCCAGGCGATCACGAAACCGAACACGGCATTGAGCATTGCCGCCAGCAACGAGGCACCGAAACTGAGACGAAACGACGCGAGCACGCGCGGATCGAACAGCACGTCGACGAAATCGCGCCAGCCCATGGTGGCCGTCTTCATCACCAGCGCCGCGAGCGGAATCAGCACCAGCGCGCAGAGAAAGAAGACGGAGAATCCCAGCGTGAGTCCGAAGCCGGGAAGGATCGAGGGTTGGCGAAGTGTGGAGTACATGAGAAGAGGCTACTGGCGCCTGGCTGCTGGCGACTGGCCAGAGAAACCAGCGATGGGCACGGACAGCAGCCCGCGCACGTCAGCGTTCTGGCCAGTCGCCAGCAGCCAGTCGCCAGTAGCCTTCCTCACTTCGCCCCCACTTTGTAGATGCGATCGAAGATCGCGCCGTCCGCGAAGTGCTTCGCATGCGCTTCATTCCAGCCGCCGAACACCTGATCGATGGTGAAGGTCGGCACCGGGGGGAACTGCTCACGGTAGCGTTCCAGAACCTGCGCGTTACGGGGCCGGAAGTGGTGCTTCGCGACGATGTCCTGGCCGGCGTCTGAATACAGGTGCTGCAGATACGCTTCGGCCACCTGTCGCGTGCCGCGACGATCGACCACCGTGTCCACCACCGCGACCGGCGGCTCCGCCAGGATCGTGACCGAGGGCACGACGATCTCGACTTTTTCAGGACCCAGTTCGCGCAGCGCGAGCAACGCTTCGTTCTCCCACGCGATCAGCACGTCGCCGATCTCGCGCTGCACGAATGTGTTGGTGGAGCCGCGAGCACCGCTGTCGAGCACCGGGGCATGCCCGAAAATATCGGCCACGAATTTTTCCGCCGCGGCCTGCGCCTGTTCCACCTGCGCAGCGGCCGCAGGATCGTCGAGCTTCGACCAGTCGCCGCCCAACTGACGGTGCAGTTCGTAACCCCATGCAGCAAGGTAGTTCCAGCGTGCGCCGCCCGAGGTTTTCGGATTCGGGGTGATGACAGAAATTCCGGGCTTGACCAGATCGCCCCAGTCCCTGATGCCTTTCGGATTGCCCC
>CAZBKC010000231.1:0-5745 GCA_964492345.1 uncultured Steroidobacter sp.
CGTAGCCCGGCTGCGTTTCCAGGCACTGGCCCTGCGTGTCCCAGCTCCAGCCCTTGACGCCCACCTGCAGACGATAGGCAACGGCGCCCGCCGGATCGCTCAGCCCCAGGCCGCACTCGCGCACCTGGAGATCGAAGGGAATGCGCGTGCCGTCGTCGTCGCAGCCTGCAGCGCCGCAGACACGCGCACTGTCGCTGCTCGCCACGACGCGCACCCAGGTCTGCAGTTCGAGCGCAGCGCGGTTGGGACGATCGAGATCCTGCACGGTCACGCGAACCAGATAGCTGCCCGCGGTGCCTGCGGCGGAGATCACTGTCGCAGTGTTGGCCGAACCGATGCCGAGGCCCGCGTCGCTGCCCGACCAGTCGAAGCGATAGTTGCCGGCAGGCAGATTCACCAGGCTCGCGACGAGCGGCGTGCCCGTCGTCACGGTGCTGCCCGGCAGCAGCGTGAGATCCGCCGTCAGCGGCAGCAATGCAGGCGAGGTCAGGTCGACACGATGCGCGGCGTAGTCGCCGATCGCGGCGCCTGCGCTTTCCAGCAGCGTGAAGCGGACCTCACCGGTGGAGGTGTTCGGCATGAAAGTGATCTCCTGGGAACAATGGCCCGCGGCAAAGCACTGCGTGTTGCCGCCGGGACCGACATTCAGCGTGAGCAGCTGCGGCTCGCGCGTCAGCAGATCGACGGGATCGGGCGCAGCGATGGCCGCGCCGTTCTGCACGGCGTAGCCCACCTGCAGTGCCGCGTCGATCGGCAGGTCGTCGAGCACGACGCGCACGTGCACCGGCGTACCGGCGCTCGCGCTCTGGCGTTCGCTCGAGAAACCGATGTTGGGCAGCACGTCGAAGACCATGACCTGCGCATTGCCGGCCGGATCGATGAAGGTCAGCTCATGGCGGCCCGAGCGCTGGCCGACGAACTCGCAGGAGGTACCGCTGCAATTCAGCAGTCCCGCGTAGTCCGCGGCGGTGGGATCGTCGACGGTGGTTTGCTGGCCGCCGCGCGTCGTACGCAGCCGCGACAGCGTCGCACCCGGGAGTATGCTGAAATCCTGCCGGCCGCCGCGCCGCAGATCGTGGTCCTCGGTGCGACTGAAGTAGGCGGTGACCGCGAGATCGGCATCGACGTTGCTGTCGATGCGCGTCGCCGTCATCACACCGTCGCTCCAGCGGAAGAACTCGAAACCGGCATTGGGCACCGCCGTCACGGCAGTGCCGCTGCCGCCGTGCACGACACTCTGCGAGGCAGCGCCGGTCAGCGTGCCCTGCCCGCTCGCGCTGTACGTGAGCGCATGACCCGCCACGAACGAAGCGCTGACGGCAAGATCGCCGGTGACATTGGCATCCGTGCGCGTCGCGGTGGTGACGCCGTCGCTCCACGAAACGAAGTGATAGCCGGCATCCGCGACGGCCGTGACCGTGGCGCCGCTGGCGCCGCGATTCACGGTCTGCGACGTCGTTCCCGTCACGGAGCCATGGGCGCCGGCCGTGTACGTCAGCGTGTGGGTGTAGACGTTGATCTGCCAGCGCGCGTACAGCGTCGTCGCCGACGTCACGGTATCGGTGCCGAAGTTCCAGGCATTGGTCAGTGCGGGTTCCTGGTACCAGCCGCCGAAGCCGTAGCCGACGTGCGTCGGCGGTGTCGGCGCCGCAATGGCCGTGCCATGCGTGACGTTGGTCAGAGCGGCGACGGCGCTGCCGCCGTTGCTGTCGAACGAGACGGTGTAGCTGGCCGGGACCAGTACGGTCTGCGCCGAAGCCGAATTGTTCTGTGGATTGTTGTCGGTCGTGCTCGTCGCCAGCGACGCGCTGAACGACACGGTGCCCGTGCCGGGCGCGGTGAACGCGAGCGTCACATCCACGATCTGACCGTTCTGCAGCGTGCCGGGCAGCCCGCTCAGCGTCACGACGCCGGTGCCGCTGTCGTAGCTGCAGGAATACGGCGCGGAACAGCTCACGCCCGTGAGGCCGGTCGACAGCGTCACCGTGTAAGTGACGCCGTTGGCCACCTGCGGGCCGAGGTTGCGGAACGTCATGGGCACGCTCACGCCGGTGCCGCCGACCGCCTGCGCGGGCGGCGCGATCGCGGCGGTCACGTCGGCGCTCGCCACCGCAGAGACCGTCGTCACCGCGCTCGCAGTGTTGTTGGCAGCGGAGCTTTCGGCGGTTGCCGTGGTGATGGTGGCGCTGACGGCCACGACGCCGGCGCCGGGCGCCGTGTACGACAGCGTCGCACTCGCCGTGGCGCTCGCCGCCAGCGACGCCGGCAGACCCGACACCGTGATCGCTCCCGTCGCGCTGTCGTACGAACAGGTGACGGGCGCTGCGCAGCTCACGCCCGTCAGATCGCCCGGCAGCTCCATCGCATAGCCGAGGCCCGTCGCGGTCAGCGGTCCGAGATTCCGGAACGACACCGCGACATTCACCACCCCGCCGGGCGCAGCCGTGAGCGGCGCCGTCACCTGGGCGAGGACATCGGCCTCCGTGCCGCTGCTCGTCACAACCGTGCTGCCCGACACGCTGTCGGCAGCATTCGGCGTCGCCTGCGAGGAAGTCGTGGTGATGGCGACGCTGGTCGCGAGCGTGCCGCTCGCCGGCGCGGTGTATTGCACAGTCACGGCATTCGTCCACTGGCCGGCGCTGAGCGATGTGGGCAGTCCGCTGATGCTGACCGCGCCCGTCGCGACGTCGTAGTTGCAGGTCGCGCCCATGCAGGTCACCGTGCCGGCGAGACCGCTCGGCAACTGGATGCCGTAGGTAACATTGTTCGCAACGCTCGAACCTGCATTGCCGAAGTTCGCCGCGACGACGACGGTGCCGTCCGGTGCGACGCTCTGCGGAATGGACGCCGTCGCTACCACGTCGGCGTAGTCGACGATCTCGACTTCCAGCGAGCCGGCCGGCGGATCGGAACGGATCAGCGCCCACAGGTCCATGCCCTTGGCATCGCCGTAGTAGCCGTTGCTCCCGCAGTCGTTACCGGTGTTGTTCGTCTTCGGCGGGGAGCCCCAGCTACGGTAGTACTTGCCGGTGCTGGCGTAGTTCGCGTCGCTGGAATCGATGCCCAGCAGCGAATAGGCCGGCGAAGGCGTGTCGGAACCGCTCCCGCAGATATCGCCGCCGACCGTACCAACGTTGACGCCGTTGGTGCGGTAGCCGCGATCGTCGTAGTACACGGTCGCTTCGCCGGGGTTGGGACCATTCAGGCGCGTCACCGTCGGGCCACCGCTGAGATTGGCCTCGGCGTCGAGGAATGGGAAATGCACCTCGCCCGCGCGGCCGGTGACCACGAAGCTGTAGTTGCCGCCTGCTGGCATCGGGGTGCCGGCATTGTTGAGTCCGTCCCAGTACACCTTCTGGTTCACGCCCGTCGCCACGCCGGTGAGCACGCGGTTGTCGGCGTGCGCCGGATCGTCGTGCGCGGGCGTGCTGCCGCCCTTGAGCACGATCTGGTAAGTCAGCGCGTTCTGGGTATTAATGGTGAAGATGCCGCCCTGGCCGACGTAGGTACGCGAGCCCGGCGTGTAGGGATGACTGAAAGAAGCCGACAGCGCCATCGGCGCCGCGGGCGTCAACGGAATGTCGAGGGCACCGAGCGTCGCCTGCAACCCGTTCGGCGTATCGACCGACCCATCGGCGACGTTGCTGAAGAACATCGGATACGTCGGGCGCTGCGCCTGGATGCCGGTGCCTGACGGACGGAAATAGCTGCCCGCGCCATCCGCGGTATTGAGCGTGTTGCCCTGGCCACGCACGTTCTTGTAGAGCGGATCGCCGTTGACGTCGAGGAAGCCTTTCGGGTTCGAGTACAGCATGTACTGGTAAGGCGCCAGGCCGCGAAAGGTCTGCGAATAGCGGTAGCCGTCATCGGTGATGTAGTAGTGCGTAGCGTAAGTCCGGCTGGCCGCGCTGCCGGTATTACCGGAGAACGCGTAGCTGAACAGGCGGCCGTTGATGTCGGCCAGGGTGTTGACGCTCGCACGCACCGTGACATCCCACATCTCCGTACTGGCGGCAGTACCGAAGTACACACCGTAAATGCCGGTGCCGCCGCTCGGGACCCGGTAGTAGCACGGTGCATACCCGTTCGGGACCGTGGCCGTGCCGTCGGCGCTGTGCGGTCCTGCGAGTTCAGCATTGCGGCTGCCGATGTTTGCGCTGTTGTTCGTGCAGCCAGTGCCGGAAAGCGTCAGGGCGCTGCCGAGCGCGGTAACGTCTTCCAGACCAGGCACACCGAAGCGCGCCTGCAGCGTCTGACCCGCTGACGGCGGCGCAAACAGCCGCAGCGCGCTGCGATCGCCGCTGGTGCCCAGCAGGATGTACTCGTCGGTCTGCGCATACACGTAGAAGAAGGTCTGCTGACGGATGATGCCCATGAAGCGGCCGCTGGAATTGTTGACCAGCGTAGAGCGCGCGGCCGCGGGATTGACATTGCCCGCTTCGCCGTTGAGGTAGCCCAGCGGAAACAGCGTGCGGCTGCCTTCGGCCTGCGCGGGAGCGATGATCTGCGCAGCGATGGCGAACGCTGCGAATGCAGCGAGCGCGCAGCGGCGCACCAGGCTGTCGATTCGATGCAGTGGGCCGGTGACGCGGTTCGAGCCGCGTCGCAATTGCGATCCGTCGTTGGTCATTTGGTGCTCTTGAGTGAGGCAGAACGCGCATTGCGACGGCCGTACAATCACTGTGTGCCCGTACAACCCCGCGCCGGGGTGATACAGGTCACGACTGCCATTGGCGGCATTGCGTTTCAGGGGACGCCTTAGTCGGTTCTGTCTCTCGTTGAATGCTTCTCGTTGAACAGGCAATAGCGAACACAGCGTGACATTCATGTGCCGCCGGACGCAGCCAGGAATGTCACGAAAGGGTTAGGTACTCATCCTCGCGGGGCGTGCACGCAAGCTCGCCTACGGTTGCGGTGTCTGGACGGAAGCGACCGTCAATGGGTCGATGGCGACCGTCACGGGCGGCGCCTCGCTGTCCCGGCCGCGGTCTTCCGCGTAGTCGCCTTCGGGCGGCGTGTTGCCGCTCAGGATCACGAGCACGACGCGGCGATTCGCGTTGCGGCCTTCCGCCGTCGAGTTGTCCTGTGCCGGCCGATACTCGCCCAGGCCGATGACCGCGAGGCGCGCCGGCTGCAGTCCGGTCTCCGTGAACAGATGCACGACGCTCGCGGCGCGCGCCGACGACAGCTCCCAGTTGGAAGGAAAGGCGCGCGTGCTGATCGGACGGTTGTCCGTGTGTCCTTCGACGCGGATCGGATTCGGGAACGGCTTCAGCGTCTCCGCGAGCTGTTTCAGGACGTTCACCGCCGCGGGCTCGAGCGTTGCGACGCCGCTGGGAAACAGGATATCCGTGCGGATTTCCACTTCGACCCAGTGCCCGTGCCGGCGCACCGCGATCAGGTTCTGATCGACCAGCGTCGACATCGCCTGCTCGACCTCGCGCGCAACGGTTTCGAGCTGCACCACCGCCGCCTCGCTCTGCAGCGTCTCGGAATCGTAGGTCGTGTTGGTCATGTGACGCGCGCTCCTGCTCGGCTCGCCCATGTTGATGGGGCTCGGCTCGAGCATCGACCGCGGCTGCCCTTCCAGCATCGCCTGCTGCACGATCGTCATCTGGATGTCGGCGCCGGAACCGACCGCCTTCTCGCCCACCTGCACCGGCTGCAGCGTGCGCGGCGAACCGCGGAACGCCGCAAACAGCGAATCCGACAGCACGCGATACTTGCCCTCGTTCACCGACGAGA
>CAZBKC010000232.1:0-3595 GCA_964492345.1 uncultured Steroidobacter sp.
GCAGCACACGTCGAGAAACGCTGATCCATGGACGTCGAATTCGCAATAGTCGAAGAAGCACGTCAGCGCAAACTTATGCTTCTCGGCCTCGCTCATCATCTCACGCAGTCCGGCCGGTTCCCGACCCGGAAAGCGACCCCAAACGAGGCGCTCGATATGGTCGCGCTCAGCGCGGGCGGGCAGCGCCTCGACGTCGACTGTCAACAGAAAAGTTTGCATCTGGCTGGTGGATCGTCGCGTTTGCGCTCGCCTACAACGTCCTCAGGCACGCGCGACGTGTGCTGCGCACGGTGGCAATGATCGGCGAGGATTGCGCCCGTTCGTCTCGACTTTCGATCAGAACTTGTTATTGGAGGTCGAGTATCGGGCAGTGCCGCCTGTCGGCGCTGGGCAACCGTTCGGGTTGTCTGGCCCCAGTGCGGCCGTCGGTGCCTTGCGTGCTCGCGGCCCCATGCGTTCGGAGGAATTGTTCTGAACTTGGTTCCCCCACGACGGACACTCGGCGGTTGCCTTCGTGCAGTCCTCGCGCTTGTCCTTGTCGCAGTAGCTGTCCAGGAAAAGCGTATCCGCCTGACCCACGAAGCGATTGTCGCGAATGATGTTCGAATTAGACGCATCCCGCGCTTTCACCGTGGCACCGCAGCCGCTCTCGAACGTGTTGCCTTCGATCAGGTTATTCGACGAGTAGTGCGCCATGTAGATCGAATGCAGCGCACTGCAGCCAGTCAGGTTTTGGATGTTTATGAACCGGTTGTTGACGATTTGGTTGTGCTTGGAGTTGACGAGGCGAATCACGGCCGTTGAAGGCTTGCCGGAGGGAAAAGCGATCTGTCCGATATTGCGAAGGATGTCGTTGCGAATCACGTTCTCCGAATTCGAGGTATTCGGGGATCCGCGGTCGCCGTTCAACGATATCGCGGTGACGTAGTCTTTGATCTCGAGCCCTTCGATGCTGAGGCGCGTAGGCTTGCCGGTCGCGCTCTTGAGTGTCAGCCATGTTCGGCCCCGACCGTTGCCGTCGAATATGGACGATCACCCCTGGCGCCGACGATGAGGAGAGGCTTTTCGTCAGGCAGGTCTTCTATGACGGTGACCTGTTCGGTATAGCGACCGGGCGTAACGACGATACGTCTAGCGGTGATGCCGTCTCCGGATTGCCCGAGGACGTGCTTGACGGCAGCCTGCAGCGTTGCAAGCGGTGCGGATTCGCTCCGTCCGGCGGCGTGATCGTCGCCGCCCGGTGCGATATAGACGACGGCTTCTGCGGCGATCGCGAAACTGGAGAAGACACTCAGCAGGTACAACAACGTGACTGCAGTGATTCGTTTCATAGGATCTCCATTCGGTCGAGACGTTTCGATTCAAGCGGTGGACGAGCAGCTGAAGTTCGTACTCATGAACTTGCTGCGCACGCACGATGCAATAGCGCCATTTCGATCCATTCTTCGGCGCAACTCTTCGGTGACAGCCGTAAGTGTGGCCTCGGCTCAATCGTCAAATCCGTCGATCCTCAAACTCAAACTGGGCGTTCGCCAGATAGCAGTGCCGCCCGCTTCGGTCGCGATTGCGCCTTCTTCCACCAAGGAGAGGGCCACGATTAAGGTAGCTTGAGACGCCTTGCCACTCAGTGCCAGAGTTGGAGACGGCTGCATTTGCCGGTACTTTCGACTGATCCAGCCTTCCATCGCTGGTTCAGTCTTACCTTTGTGCACCGACTTACGCACTGCAACCGAACTCAAGGTGTCAATTCCAAGCAACTTCCCGCTGCTATGCCGGGCCATGAATTTGTCGCGAACCAGCGCTACGTCGAATTCGGGCGCGAGAAGCGTTCGATGAATGAAGCTCACAGCAGTGTTCGATGTGAACTCGTCTCGAACGATCAACCATCGACCGGGCGAGAAGAAGAATGACCGGCGCTGCTGGATTCCAGCCGGCTGGTGCGTCCATTCGGCGTCGACCCTGACGCCCCATGGAAACTTGACTACGGCGCGAGTCAAGTGTCCGGTTCGATGATTTGGCTCGGAATTGAAATCCCGGCCTTCAAATTCGATCACGCTGTGGCCGCGCGAACTCCGTGCGTAGTGACGCATTGGGTGGTTGTCATACGAGTACTTTCCGGCATCAACGACGATGTCCCAGCCCGACTCGCTCCACACACAGGACAAATCGTCTTGGTGGCGGTGGGTGATGACCTCGAAGCCCGCCTTGATCCCGAGAAAAGACCATTCGGCCGGTTCGATGGCAGGCACGCTGCGCACGAAACAATACCCGCTGTGATTGATGGTTTCGATCTGCGCGACAGAGGATGCGGGGCGACAAGACAGCGGTTCTATCCCGCTCAATGGGGCTTCGCCGTCAGTATCGCCAAGCGCAACGAGTCGCCCATCGGGCAGGCGCATCCAGGTTTCGATTGAGGCGGCCCGCTCAAGCGTCCTGGCAAGCTTTGGAGATGTCCGCGCGTACCAGCCAGACCTGTGCAATGTCCGGAACATATTCTTTGCGACGAATTGATAGGAAGGTGAGTTCTCGAGATGAACGCCTCGCGCATTGAACTGGCTTGCGATCAGCCGGTCTAGGCGTTTGCCGAGGGCAGACTCCCAGGCGAAGCCGATCGCATCGGTTGAGAGTGTCGAGCGCGCGAGACTCATCAGTCCGTGGAGATCGACGATCGTATGGTTGTTGTACTTGAGGAAGCCGGTCGACGTGAGCTGCTTCCAGTGGTCGGCCAACAGCAGAGCGAAGAGGGCGCGTTCTGCTGGCGTCGTTTCGAACACCTTAGCGCGCAGCCGTTCCGCCAGATAGCTCAGTCGCTGCGACCGAGTTCCGACCACCATGTCGACCCACGCGTGGGGGTGCAGGTGCTTCGGATCCTGATGGTACCTTCCCCAGTCGAGGCAATATTCGAATGCCTGGCGCAGGTAGCGTGGTTCGCGCGTCTGCTCGTGCGCGCGAATGAACGGATCGACAAGACGCAGCATGTTCAACTGCGCGCGCCAGTTTCGGTCGCCGAACGGATCCATTTGCCAATCGACGGGGGGCTTGATCACCACCGGCGCGCAATCGGCGCGCGGCCGGTAGCCCTCGCGGGTCAGACAATCGACCTCTTCAGCGGCCGTCGCAAACTTGCCTTGGCGCGTCAGCGCGATTGCCGAGGCGGCGACGCGCATATCTGTTGGATTCGGATCGTCGAGCCAAATCAGCAGTACCTGTGCCGTCGGTGCCGGGCCGGGCCACTTGTCTTCGGGTGCTGCGACGGCATCTGTTGCAGGCACGGCTACCACCACGGCCGAACTTCTGGCCGCGCGACTTTTGCACCGGGCGAGGAAATCACTTCAGCGTGCCACCGTTTGCGGTATGGGCTTCGTCAGTGTCGATCTCGCACATGATCCACGCCTTGACCTCGTCGCCATCCGAACGGCCAAACACCGTGAATCGCGCGTCCGGAAACAGTTCCATTAGTTTGTGGTGGTCGAACTGCGTGAAGTGACCCTTGAACAAGGGGAGCGGCTCCATGAACGGCACCGAGACGTAAAGCCTGCGTCTTGCCAGCGAGCGCAGAAGTACGGTGGCCTCGGCGACGCGCTCCGGGGGCAGG
>CAZBKC010000232.1:3605-5737 GCA_964492345.1 uncultured Steroidobacter sp.
TCAATGACCTCGAAACAGGTTACGACGTTGCGTGCCCAACTCGCATCGAGGTTGAACAAATTCTTGTAGACGCGCTTCAGCTTGCCGGTCGCGTCCATCCAAAGGTCGTAGTCCTTGCGGTCCACCGAAGTTATCGGGCCGTGACGCTGCTGCCTGGCGATAAGGTTGACGAACTCGCCGAGGCCGCTGCCGACATCAAGCAAGGAAGCCGACGGGGCCACCATGCGGGCACAGATGTCTGCGCGCGCCCAGTTGACGCCAGGTATGCGCCGCGACACGGCTTCTTCGCCGAACTTCTCAATGTACATCTGCCTGAGTTCGAGTGTGTCCGAACCCGGCACCCAAGCGCCAGCGTCAACGTACGCGCAGCGACTGCGGAAGACCTCGTCGATTCTGCCCCACCACTTTGGCTTCGGTGATTCCTCGATCGGGATCCGTGCCGCCGGCTTGGCGGGTTGAACCGCTTGCGGCTTGCCCACGAGTTGACCGAGGCTTTGCTCTAGCATCTCGCCGATGCGTCGCCACGTGCGCTCGGCGCGCACCCATTCGCGACCTGCACGCCCGAGCTCGCTACGCTTGCGCGGGTCGGCGAGTAGCTCAGTCAGCTTGTCGGCGAGCGAAGCGATGTTGCCCTTCTCGAAAACGCTGCCCGTCAGCCCGTCGGCAATCATCTCGGTGAGTGCGCGCACACTGGAAACCAGCACTGCCTTTTCCATCGCGAGCGCCTCGAGCGGCTTCATCGGCGACACCATTTCACATACCGGCCAGGGCTTGCGTGGGAACGGCGCGACGTCGATCAGCGAGTAGTAGGCCTCGACCTCGTCGTGAGGCACGCGACCGGGCATGATCAACCAGTCGCCAATGCCCTCGGTTTCTGCGATTCGCAGGATTTGCTCCGTGATCGGCCCGCGATTCGTGCCCGAAGCGTTCTCGTTGCCCACGAGCATCAGGCGAAAGGTCACGCCTCGGTTCTTGAGCAGCGCACAAGCGAGTGCCAGGTCTTCCAAACCTTCATAGTCGACGAAGGTGCCGATGTAGCCGATGACCGGGACGTCCGGGGGGATGCCAAGACGATCCGCAAGGGCTTGATCGCGCGCGCGTGGCAGGAAGCGATCCGGGTCGCACGAGTTGGGCAGAAGTGCGATCTTCTCGGGCGGCACGCCACGCGCCGTGAGTTCCTCGCGCATCGGCTCGGTGAGCGTGAACACTTGATCCGCAAGCTGCGCAACACGCGCCTCGAGCAGGCTTTGCACGGCGAACGCCGCGGTGTCCAGGAATTCCTCCTCGCGAGAGCTGCGGGTGATCTCCCAAAGGCCACGGATTTCGTAGACGAAGGGCAGGCCTGCGCGTCGCGCCGCGATCAGCGCAGGCAGAGCGGTGACGTGGTTCGACGCTGCAATCACGATCTCCGGTCGCAGGCGTCGAAGCTGCTGCTCGATAGCGTCCGCTGCCTCGGTCACGTAGCGCACCATCGAGAGGCCCCTGCGCTTCGGGTCGAGTGTGCGCACGTAGGTGATACCGTCGATCACGTCTTCCGCCGGCACAACCATCTCGGTGATTTCGGTCGTGATGTCGAGCGGAAAGCCCGGTCGCGTCAGCACGATCACCTCGCGCCCGGCCGCCTGCAGGCCGCCGGCAACGCCGTGCGAGCGTGTGGCGTATCCGCCGGATGAGTAGGGCAGGCTGTTGTGCAGCACGTAGCAGACTCGACCGTGAATGCCCACAATCGGAGCCTTGGCGCGCTTGACGACGAGCTTGAGTGTGCTCAGTTGATGCGCCGGTGAGACGCGAAGCTTCTCGAGCACGGCCTGCTGTTCCTCGGTCGGGGTGTCTCCGTAGCACTTCGCAAGCGCGGCGATGGCTTCGCTCGCCGCCTCGAATTTGCGCCCCCGCTGTGCCGCCCAGAAGTAGCCACGCAAGGTCTGCTCGGAGCGGTCGAGTTTGAGCGCGAGCTCCGCCATGGCGAAGTTCACCTCGCTGCCGTGCTTCTCCATGAGTTGCTTGCCGAGAAGAAGGGCCCGCGAAGCCAGGAGCCGTCCACCAACGCTTGGGCGCGCGTCTTGCAGACGCTCCCTCACGGCGCGGACGCCGCCTTCCTCGTCACCCGTTCTGTGGTGCGAGATCGCGGTGCT
>CAZBKC010000233.1:0-4572 GCA_964492345.1 uncultured Steroidobacter sp.
GATCGACCAGACCATCGAGAATCTCGAAACGCTGTCCGTGCTGTTCGAAGACGAGGTCGATGAACGCACGAACCGCATCACTGATATGACCCCCAGCCGTCAGCGCTGTCGCGATGCGCAACGCGCCATCGCGATGCTGCTGCCGAAGCTGCGCGCGGCACGTGCGTCGCAGGTCCCGCAGACGCAGCAGCGTCTGTGCCTGCATTGCGATTGAAGGGGCCAGAAGAACAGCCGGAAGAACGGATTTCACCGAGCGCACGACGCGCGTCAGACTGAAGTAAACCCCGGCAGTTTTGCTGCTTTTGTGTCAAATGAAGCGGTTGCACGACAGCCCAGCGCGCGGTGCCGCGCACCAATCAGGCAATCGGCAAAGTCGGCGGAAGAGTCTTTCCACATGAACAGAGCATTCTCTATCGAATGCTCATCTTCAAAGTGCACTTCGACGGAGTCGAGCAATCCGGAGAATGCTGCAGCAATCTGGGCCTTGGAAAAGCCGTATCGATTTCGAAGCACCCACTCTGTTTCCAGCAATACCAGCAGACTGATCAGTACCGCGTCACCCGCACGCAACTCGCGACCGATCAACTTCTGGGCCCGCTCGAACTGCGCCTGATCGTCCTGAACGAGAAAGCGGACAAGTACGTTGGTGTCGAGGCCGAGCATCATCGGGACAGCAGTTCAACCGGAAGCGGTTTTCGCCCCTTTTTTCGTAGACTGCCCGCCAGATTCATCAGGCTCTTGTTCTTGACTCGCATCAGCACAGTGCCGTCGGGCAGCATCGTAAAAGTCATCCGGTCGCCGGCCTTCATGCCCAGGTTATCGCGGATATCTTTAGGGATGGTGGTCTGTCCCTTACTGGTCAATGTCGAATCTGCGCTCATAATTCAGTGTCCTCCAAAGTCCTTACCAAAGTAATACTCGTAAGGACGATGCGCAAGCAGACACGTCTCGATCTGCTGATGGCGCCGAGATTGCGGCGCTCGACGCATCTGTTCGCAGCCACGTGCGCGGCCGTGCCCGTACCGCGCGACGCCATCCCGATCAGGCGGCAGCGTTGCGCGCGCCCGGCGGCATGTTCACGGTGGTCATGGCGCTGATCCCGATCGTGTGGCTCGTGACCAGCAGCTCGCTGCGCGAAGCGATTACGGTATCGGTTGCGCTGCTGATCGGAGTTGCGATTCAGGCCGCGATGCATTGGTCGACACGCGCGCCGGCGGCGACGTCGCCTTGAGGGCGGCCGGCGATTGCGTTTGCGGAAAGAGTCCGGCGACGAAATCGATGAAGGCGCGGATCTTCGCCGTCGGCTGGCGATGCTGCGGATAGACGACTGACACCGGCCAGTAGGCACCGTCGTTCCAGTCTTCCAGCACCGGTTTCAGCAGGCCCGAAGCGATCTGTGCTTCGACCGTGAAATCGAGACTGCGGACGAAACCCGCGCCGCTCACGGCTGCTGCGACTGCCGATTCCGGATCGCTGAAGGACAGGCGCGCCGCGGGCGTGATCTTGTGTTCGACCTCGCCTTTGCGGAACACCCACTCGCGTATCTGGTTGTTTCCCACCTTGAACATCTGCAGGCAGTGCTCCGGCGGCAGTTCCGTCGGATCGCCGGGTGCACCGTAGCGCTCGATGAAATCAGGCGAGGCGCAGGTGACGCCGCGCAGTTGCCCGATGCGGCGTGCGACCAGGCTGGAGTCGCTGAGATTGCCGACGCGCAATGCCGCATCGATGCCTTCCTGCACCAGGTCGATCACGCGATCGTTCATGCTCATCTGCACGCTGATTTCGGGGTACTGCGCGAGGAAGCGCGGCAGGGCCGGCACGATGATGCGACGTCCCAGCGACACCGGCACATCCACGCGCAACCGTCCCCGCGGAATGCCGCGCGATTCCGAGACTTCGCTTTCGGCATGATCGAGCTGCGCCAGGGCTTCGCGGCAGTGCTCGTAGAAGCTCGCCCCGACATCGGTCAGACTCAGCGAGCGGGTAGTGCGATTCAGCAGGCGCGCGCCCAGGCGTTCCTCAAGGCGGCTGACCGCCTTGCTGATGGCAGAAGGGGACATTCCCAGCGTCTGTGCCGCGGCGACGAAGCTGTGCGCTTCGACGACCCGGACATAGGCAACGATGTCGCTGAAGTTGTTCAATCAGCCGCTTCCCCAATACCGACCCACAGATTACTTGAACTGCATTGTAGGCCGGAGATTCATGAAGACTGCGCACCAGACTATTCGCCCGGCCCGCCGTTTACCCGGGCGGTCCGCGCCCTTAAATTACACCCGACTGTGGAAATCTCTGAGCATCCGCCTGCCGCGCAGGCCCGATGAATGGGGTTTCACGGGCTCGGACCACTCACTTCGACATTCGTGCCATTGACGGAGATCAGATGCTGCTCGTGACCGGTGCAACGGGAAATGTAGGCCAGGCGGTACTCGCCGGTCTGGCCGGCAAGCCCGTTGCGGTGCGTGCCCTGGTGCGCGATCCCGCCCGTCTGCGCGTTTCTGCGGACAACATCGAAGTCGTCCGTGGCGATTTTTCCGACGACAGCAGCCTGCAGCGCGCGCTTCAGGGCGTGGATGCGGCATTTCTCGCGTCAGGATTTTCCCCGCGCATGGCGGAGCTGCACGGCCGTTTCGTCGCGGCGGCAAAGAAGGCCGGGGTGCCTCGCCTGGTGCAGTTGTCGGGTGTCGGCGCGAATGTCGGCCTGTGCTGTGCGCGTGCGCTGCGCTGGCTCGGTCAGGTCGAGGGCAGCTCGCAGAGCAGCGGCATGCAGGTCACGCACCTGCGTCCCACCTTCTTCATGCAGAACCTGCTGCAGTTCGCGCCCGCTGTCGCCGAACAGAACGTCATCGCCGGTCCGTTCCGCAGCAGCAAATGGACCTTCGTCGATGCGCGCGATGTCGGCGCCGTCGGCGCCGCCGTGCTGCTCGATCCTTCGCACGCCGGCCGCACCTACACCGTCACCGGCAGTGAATCGATTACTTATGAGGAAGTGGCGAGCCGCATGAGCCACGTGCTCGGCAGGCCGATCCGCTACGTCGACATCACCGCGAACGAAGCCCGCGGCCGCCTGCAGGCAGCGGGCGCCGCACCGGTCATGATCGAAGCCACCCTCGAACTGTGGGATGCGTGCGCCTCCAATCTCATCAACGTCGCCCCCACCCAGGTCGTCCGCGACGTCACCGGCCAGGAACCGCGGTCATTCGACGATTTCGTCCGCGATCATCGCCACGCATTCGGATGAGGCCGACTGGCCGACTGGTCTCTGGTCACTGGCCGGAAAACAGACACAACGTCGCGTCCAGCCTGCCTTCGCTCGTGTTCTGGCCAGCAGACCAGAGACCAGTCGGCTAGTCGGCCCTGGGTGGCGACACCGCCAGCTCCACTGTCCGCTTGTCGTTGTCGATCGTGGTGATCGTGACGGGGCGGCGCCAGACGCGGGCGATGTAGTCGAGGACTTTGCGGCCGCGTTCGGGATCGAGTCCGCGGCCGTCGGTGATGTGATCGTGGAGCAGTTCGAGTCTGCCGTCGACGTGGATGCGCGCGGCGCTGACGGTCGGTGCGCCGAAGCCGTATTTCGGCGCGAGCAGCGCATCGTGCAGTAACGGCAGATCGGTTTCCTGAACCGTCATGGTTCCGTTCGCCGGGCCCTTGAAGTGGAACAGCTTCAGCTCCTTGGCGAGATCCGCGGTCAGGTGATTGCGGATGAAGGCGAAGTCGTCGTCTTCGCACATGATCTTGCGCGCACCGTCGAGACCGCGCTCCTCGACGATGTTTTCCCAGATCGAAAAGCCCAGATGATAGGGATTCGTCTGCAGCGCGACGTTCTCGCCGCTCGCCGTCGGACGCACGACGTCGGAGTGACACTTGATCGCGTCGACGTACGCCGACTGCGGCAGGAAATCGGCCTCGCGCAGCAGCCGTGCATGCCAGAACGAGGCCCAGCCTTCGTTCATGATCTGGCAGGCGAACACGGGATAGAAATAGAACGACTCTTCGCGCACCGCGAGGAAGATGTCGCGTTCCCACGGTTCGAGTTCCGGCGCGTAATTGGCGATGAACCACAGCAGGTCCTTTTCAGGATGCGGCGGAACCGGTGCGCGCTTCGGTGTGCCTGTCGGCTTCGGTCGTGCAGTATCCGGCCCCAGCGTCGCAAAGCGCCGTGCGAAATCGCTGTCCGGAAGATGTCCCGGCTCGGGCATCAGTTCGGGATAGCGAGGGCGTCGTACGCCCTGGTCGATGTCGATGTGCTGCTCGAGCGACAGCGCCGCATCGAGCACGGCTTCGACCTTCTGCAGCCCATGTTCCTGGATCGCCACACCGATCTGCCGCGCATGTGCCGCGGCCTGCTCGACGATGTGTTCGCCGACCTGCTGCTGGCTGCGCCGGAACAGCATGTTGTTGGTGGAGAAATCGGCGTGACCGAGCACATGCGCCGTCACCAGTACGTTCTCAGCGTAGCTGTTGCTCTTCGCCAGGTACGCGCGGCCCGGATTGCCCGGAAACACGACCTCGAACAGCCGCGACAACCCCATGCGGTGCTGGATGAGCTGGTAGATGTAGCGCACGCCGAACGAC
>CAZBKC010000233.1:4582-5672 GCA_964492345.1 uncultured Steroidobacter sp.
CGGCAGACCGTAGATGGCGATCTCGGTCATGAAGCTTTCCGGCACCACTTCGAACTCGACGCGGTCATAGCGCATGCCCTGACTGCGCGCGAGTTCTTCGATGCGGGTGATGTGGGATTGCCAGTCGTTCATGAGAAGTGAACAGCGGTTGGCGGTTGGCGGTTGGTCAGGGCAACGCAGAGGGAATGCGTTGATGCTGTAGATGCATTGCGGGTCATCGTTGTCTCCGGTTCTCCGAACTATCCGCCAACCGCTAACCGCTAACCGCTATCCGCTTTCCCGAAAAAGTGCCTCACCGCATTCCAGATGTCGTCCGTGCTGTTGGCCCGATATGCGCTGACATTGGAAACCTCGCCGGCCAGGTCCATGAACAGCTTGCCGATCTCGCTGTCGGGCACGGTGCCGGCGAGCGGCGCGACTTCCAGGAAGCCGGCGTAGTTGCAATCGACCGCGAGTTCCTCGAGCGCTGCCTGGGCCTGCGGTTGATCCGACGGAAAGTTTTCGCCGTCGGAGGCGTAGAACAGATAGACGTTCCACTGCGACGGGCTGAAGCGCTCGGCGATGATCTCGTGAACTTTCTGCAGGCCGGCGGAGGCGACCGTGCCGCCCGTGCCGCTCACACGGAAGAACTCTTCTTCCTGGAATTCCCAGGCTTCTGACGTGTGCGCCACGAACACCAGGTCGAGATGCCGGTACTGACGCCGCAGTCCCTGGATGGCCCAGAAGAAGAACGTCTTGGAAATCTGGCGTTCGCGTTCGCCCATGCTGCCCGATACATCGAGCAACAGGATCACGACCGCCTGGGTGGCGGGCTGTTCGCGCTTGGCGAGCTGGCGAAAACGCAGATCGTCGTCAGTGAAGGAGGGCGATTCGCCGCCCGTCGCGGCCTGCACGCCGCGGCGCTTGATGGATTCCTTCATGGAACGACGCCGGTCGAGTCGCGAACGTGCGCCGCGACGGTCCCAGCCTTCGCGTGTCCAGTCGTCCTCGCGGGACTTGCCGCTCTTGGCTTCCAGGTTGGGAAGCTGCATTTCCTCCCACAGCCAGTCGACGATGTCGTCGATGCGGAATTCCAGCGTGTACTGGATGC
>CAZBKC010000234.1:0-5647 GCA_964492345.1 uncultured Steroidobacter sp.
GTATGTCAGATAGGGGGGTAGTACGGGGCATGACAGATTTCCGTGCTGGTTCCTAGGCAAAACGAAGCCATCGCCGGTCCGATTCACCCGGCAAAGGGCGCGAATAATAGGGACGATCCCTGCGGCCACCAATGAGGTTATTGCTGGATTTCCCGAAAAAAGCGGCCAAAAAAAGCACCAGTGGAGCCCTGGGCCGCCTCCTCAAGGCGGCGCATTCTACTGAAATCCGTGGAATTTGCCGCAGGAAAGTCGGGCCGGGGCGGATTCCGGCGTATTCCCGGCCGGAGGAGCCCCGGCCGATGAATTGAGAGCTACTTCACGTAAGCCCGGACCACGCCTTCGAGGAAGTCCCGGCCTTCATACAGGGATTTCACGCGGATCCTTTCATTGAGCCCGTGGGCATTGGTTTCGCCGGTCGTCGAGAACATCCCGCTCATTCCGTAGGTCGGGATGCCGGCATTCATGAGAAAGCGCCCGTCGGTGGCACCCGCAGCCATGACCGGCGCAACGGGGACGCCGGGCCATTGCTTCGCGGCCTGCGCCCGTACCGGCTTCATGATCTCGTCGGTCAGGGCGGGCGCCGGGGAGCCGTCCCGGCGGCGCACGATGCTGACCTTGACCTCGGGATCGTCGATCGTCTGTTCCAGGGTCGTCTTGACCTGCTCCGGTGTGGTTCCCTGCATGAGGCGACATGACAGTGTCGTGACGGCCCGCTGGGGCAGTGCATTGGGAGCGTGACCGCCTTCGATCTGGGTCGCCACGCAGGTGGTGTGCAGCATGGCGTTGTAGCTGGGATTGGCCAGCAGCGTCTTCAGTGCTGCCGCATCGGTCGGATCGCGGCCGAGGGTGCTCATGGCCTCGCCGGTTTCGCCGCCGAGCATCGGGCCGGTCACGCGAAAGTACTCGCGCACGACAGGAGTGACCTGGATCGGGAAGGACAGTCCGGCGATCTTTCCGGTCGCCGCCGTCAGGCGATAGATCGCATTGTCGGGCGTGGGCCGCGAGGAATGTCCGCCCGGGTTGGTGACTTCGAGCTGATACACCTGATGAATCTTTTCGCCGGCCTGCACCTGTAGCGCGAGCGGCTTGCCGTCCTCCGACAGCAGTCCGCCGGCACCTTCGTTGATGGCGAAGGCGGCATCGATCAGCTCGCGATGGTTCTTCAGCAGGTAGTCGACGCCGTTCACGCGGTTCGAGGTTTCCTCGCCGCAGGTCAGCGCCATGATCAGATCGCGTTTCGGTTTGAAACCGCGTTCCTGCTTCAACCGGATCATGAGATCCAGGAACACGGCCGCCATCGACTTGTCGTCGGCCGAACCACGTCCATAGAAGTAGCCGTTCTCTTCGAACAGTGTGAACGGATCGCGCTCCCAGTCCTCGCGCTTCGCATCGACCACGTCGATGTGGGCCAGCAGCAGCACGCCCTTCCTGCCGGGGCGATCGGCACGGATACGCGCGACGATGTTGCCGTCATCGGGTCTGCCCTCCGGGATCACGAGCTGCACGTCGTTGACCGAAAAGCCGGCGGCCTGCAGGCGCGTCCCGGCAGCGCGGACCAGCTTCGTGCACGAACCCGTACTCGGCGAGGAGTCGATCTCCACCATCTCCTTGTAGATCTTGCGAAAGGCTTCGCGGCCGGAGTCGGCATGGACGGTGGCGAGGGGTGCAAGGACGCATGCAGTGAACAGCGGGACGAGCAGTTTCTTCATCCGCCGAGAATACAGGCTTGTTCACGACGCGATCCAGCAGGTGAATGCCGCGGTGCTGAAACCGCCGATTGCTGGGCTGGCGCCGGCTCAACGACAATGAACCATGCCACGGGAAACCTCCGCTTCGGGTGCTGCACGGTTGACGGGCGCCGATGGCCTGAGCGTTGTCATCGACGAGTCGGGATGTGTGCGACGGATCGATCGCGGCGACACACTCGTCAATCTGTTCGTCGGCAACGCGGTCGAGAACGCGCCTGCCAACCTCCATCTGCGGCTGCACACAGGTACCGGCATCGAAGTGAAGCCGCTGCTCGGTCCGGGAAGTCCGACACGCGGAGCGTGTGTCGCGGCGGATCGATGGGCAGGCTCCGGAACCTGGGAGGGTCTGCGCTACACGGTCGGACTGACGATGGCGAAGACCGAGCCCGCATGGTTCTGGCACCTCCACATCGCCAATCGCGGCACCAGCGTGCTGTCGGTCGATCTCATCTACGTGCAGGACATCGGGCTCGCGCCCTACTCGATGGCGCGCCTCAACGAGTACTACATCAGTCAGTACGTCGATCACTCGCCATTGCAGCACGGGACCTGCGGCTGGGCGATTGCTTCGCGCCAGAACCTGGCGAGCGGCGGGCACCATCCGTGGAGCCTCATCGGATCGCTGCGACGCGCGATCGGATTCGCGACCGACGCGCTGCAACTGATGATCCGCGGCGATGGCAGAAATCCCCTGAGCGACGACCTGCCATCCCGACGACTGCAGCATGAACACTCGATGGTCGCGATCCAGGACGAGCGCGCAGAGATTCCGGCGGGAGGCACTGCGACGTTCGGCTTCTTCGGGCTGTTCCGCGCCGATCACCCTGCCGCCACTTCGGCCGCCGACATCGCGCTGATCGATACAGTCCGCAGTCTGCCGGAAGCATCGTTGTCAGGGTCGGTCGAGTCTCCCGCGGTGCGCAGACTCGCGTCGACCTCGACGCTGTTCAGTGCCGCGCCGCGTTTTCAACCGTTGCCGCTGGATCCATCGATGCTGCGATCGCTGTTTCCCGGGCGCTGGCGTCACAAGGAGACCGATGACGACGGCACGTTGCTGTCGTTCTTCTACGGCGACAACCGGCATGTGGTGCTGGCCGAGAAGGAACGGCGTGTCCTGCGGCCGCACGGGCACTTGCTGCGGACGGGCCGCAGCGCGACACCGGACGAAAGTACGCTGACGTCGACGGTCTGGATGGCCGGTGTCTTTCACTCGATGCTCACGCAGGGCCACGTCAGCTTCAATCGGCTGCTTTCGACAGTGCGTGGCTATGTCGGACTGTTTCGCTCGCAGGGACAGCGGGTGTTCGTCGATGCCGGCACCGGATGGCAGTTGCTCGACAGACCCTCGGCCTTCGAAATGATGCCGACGGGCTGTCGCTGGATCTATCGGTACAGGCAGGGCCTCATCGAAGTCCGCAGCGAAGCGCGCAGTGACCCGCACGAGATGTCTCTCGATATCGACGCGCGTTCCGGTCCGCCCATCCGCTGCCTGATCACCCATCACCTGGCACTCAACGGCGACGACGGCAGCGAGGCGCAGCCGGTGCGCTGGTCGAGGGATGGCGCGGTCGTGACACTGCAGCCGGCACGAGCTACGGAGCTGGAGCAGCGCTTTCCCGGCGGCAGTTTCCGTTTCATCGTCGAACCGGCGCCGGCAGCAGTGGATGGCGATGAAGCGCTGTTCCGCGACGGCAGGTCGAGACAGTTGCCCTTCGTCTGCATCACTGCCGCACTCGCAGCGAAACATCGGCTGCGGATTCAGGGACACCTGATCGCACCGGTGCCCGGGCCGGATGCGGACAACAGCATCGACGAAATGTCGGCACTGCCGGCCATCGAGCCGCCCGCGACGAGCGATCTGGCGCCGGCGGTGACGCGGTTGAGCGAGATCATGCCCTGGTTCGCGCACAACGCACTGATTCACTATCTGTCGCCGCGCGGCCTCGAACAGTTTTCAGGCGGCGGTTGGGGAACGCGCGACGTCACGCAGGGGCCGGTCGAAATGCTGTTCGCGCTCGACAGGACCGTTGCGGTGCGCGACCTGCTGCTGCGGGTCATGGCGGCCCAGAACGGCGACGGCGACTGGCCGCAGTGGTTCATGTTCTTCGAGCGCGATCGCGCTGTCCGTGCCGGCGATTCGCACGGCGACATCGTGTTCTGGCCCCTGCTGGCGCTGGCGCAATATCTGCTCGCCTCGGGCGACCATGCGCTGCTGGAAGCGCGGGTTCCATTTTTCGAGAGCGATGAGCCTTTCACGGTCTGGCAGCATGTGGAGAAGGCGCTGGCGCTGATTCGCTCCCGGATCATTCCCGGCACGGCACTGGCCGCCTACGGGCACGGCGACTGGAACGACTCGCTGCAGCCCGCCGATCCGGCGATGCGCGAGCAGATGTGCAGCGCCTGGACCGTGACGTTGCATCATCAGATGCTGACGACGCTGGCGCGGGCGCTGCGGCTGGCGGGTCGGGATGCGGACGCGCAACCGCTGGAGGCCGATGCGGCGAACGTACATCGCGACTTCCAGCGCCTGTTGCTCATCGACGATGTCCTCACCGGCTATGCCATGTTCGAGGACGACGCGCCGCGCTACCTGCTGCATCCGCGCGATGCAATCACCGGCGTGCGTTTCAGTGCGCTGGCGATGATTCACGCCATTCCCGAAGGATTGCTGACACCGGCACAGGCGAAGCATCATCTGCAACTGATCCGCACGCATCTGGCCGGACCGGATGGCGTTCGCCTGTTCGACCGGCCGATGCAGTATCACGGCGGGCCGCAGCGTTTCTTTCAACGCGCCGAGAGCGCCACGTTCTTCGGGCGCGAAATCGGCCTCATGTATATGCACGCACATCTGCGTTATGCGCAGGCGCTCGCGCATATGGGCGATGCAGACGGATTCTTCCACGCGCTATGCCAGGCGAATCCGATCGGCCTCGCCTCGATCGTGCCGACCGCGAGCCTGCGGCAGGCAAACTGTTACTACTCCAGTTCGGACGCGGCGTTTGCGGACCGCCATGAAGCCAGTGCCGACTACGGTCGGATCGCCGCGGGCACGATCGCGCTCGACGGCGGCTGGCGTGTGTACTCGAGCGGTGCCGGCATCGCGCTCGGTCTCATCGTGCGTCGTTTTCTGGGGCTGAACCACGAATCGGGTTCGCTCGTGATCGATCCCGTCATCCCGTCGTCGCTTTCCGGCATGAAGGTGCGGACGCGACTGCGCAGGCACGAGGTCGAAGTGACCTACCTGGTCGGCGCGCAGGGCAGCGGCGTCACCGCCATCGAGATGAACGGCAAGGCGTTGCCCGTGACGCATGATCCGAACCCGTATCGGCCGGGGGCGGCGCGGGTCGCAGCCGCGGACGTCGATGCGCAGCTGCGGCCCGGGTCGAATGCCATGGTCGTGCGCGTGGCCTGAAGCGGTTCATGACAATTCTTTGTGGACACTGCCCGGATCCGGCCGGTAAGTAGCATTGCTCATCGGCAATTCAAAACGTCACCAGGGGGCAGTTCCATGAAGTCCGGTTTTTGCGTGTACGCACGGTCGTGCCTGCTCGGCGCGGCCATTTTCATATCGGTCGGCGCACTGGCCGACGCTCCCGCCGGGACCTGGCCCGCACCGAAGGATGCCGTCGGCGCGAAGGCGGGGTTCACCGAAGGAGGGCTGGCAGCCCTGGACGCCCGCATGAAGAGTGCGGTGGACGACAAACAGGTGGCCGGTGTGGTCACGTTGCTTGCGCACAAGGGCAAGGTCGCTGCGTTCAATGCGCACGGCACCCAGTCGCTCGACGCGGGCAGCACGCCGATGAGCGAGAACACGATTTTCCGCATCTATTCCATGACGAAACCGATCACGGGCGTGGCCATGATGCAGCTCTACGAGAAGGGTCTGTGGAAGCTGG
>CAZBKC010000235.1:0-5612 GCA_964492345.1 uncultured Steroidobacter sp.
GGAGGGGGCGGAGAAGAGCCCATCGCACAGAAAGTCCTCGATGCAGTGCCATGGGGCTTTGGCCGGCCTCGATATAGTGTCAGGCCAGGCTTGGCCTGCAGAAAGGCTTCTCTCAGTCGTACAGCAGGTAGCCGGCGCGTTCCTCGCGCCACGCCTGTTCGTCCTTTGTCGCCAGCGCATCGAGATCGCCCGGGGTCGCGTTGCGGTCGTCGACCCATTCGCGCAGCAGCGTACTGCCGTTGATCACGTCGATGGCCAGGCGCGTTTCATATTCGTAGGGAAAGTCGCGCCACAGCGGATAGTCGGGACGCAGGTTGCGCAACGCCTTGAACGCGAGCGACTGCAGCCGCCAGGGTCTGAAGATTTCGTGCGAATAGCTGCCGTCTTCGACATGAATCTGCAGGCCGGCGCACAGCTTGCCGACATGCTTGTGGAAGGTCGGTTCAAACCAGCAGGGGCGCAGCTTGCAGCCCTGCAGCCATTGCGGCGCCAGCCGCTGCATTTCCTTCACGATCGCGTCGATGTCGATGTCGGGTGCGCCGAACAGTTCAAGCGGCCGCGTGGTGCCGCGGCCTTCCGACAGCGTCGTGCCTTCGAGCATCACCGTGCCGGCATAGCAGCGGGCCATCCACAGGTTCGGTGCATTCGGGCTCGGGTTGATCCAGGTGCGTTTTCCCAGCGGCCAGCCGTAACCGGGCGCCAGGGCCGGCTGCCATTCGCGCAGGGTGATGACCTTGCAGTCGACATCGAGTTTCAGGGTCGCGACGAACCATTGCGCCAGTTCGCCGAGCGTGAGTCCGTGCCGCATCGGCATCGGGCCGGCACCGACGAAGCTTTCCCAGCCGGTGCGCAGGCTCAGGCCCTCGATCGGGCGACCGGCCGGATTCGGACGATCCAGGATCCACACCGACTTGCGATGCTGCGCGGCCGCTTCGAGCACATAGCGCAGCGTCGTGATGAACGTGTAGATGCGGCAGCCGAGATCCTGCAGATCCACGAGCAGTACATCGAACGTCTCCATCATCGCTGCGGTCGGCTTGCGCACCTCGCCGTAGAGACTGAACACCGGGATGCCGAGCATCGGATCGGTGAAGTCGGGCGACTCCATCATGTTGTCCTGCTTGTCGCCGCGCAGGCCATGCTGCGGGCCGAAGGCGGCAGTGAGGTGCAGATCCTTCTGCGCGGCCAATGCGTCGAGCGAATGAGTCAGATCCTTCGTCACCGAAGCGGGATGTGCCAGCAAGCCGATGCGCTGACCCTTCAGGGGGTCGCGCAGTGGGGCTTCGGCGAGCAGTCGGTCGATTCCGAAAAGCATGAACGCGTCCGATGAAATGCAACGGTTGCAGGCTACGGCTTCGCGAGGATGGCTGCAAAGCCTGCGTCGTGATGAAAGTCGGGCCTGCCGGGCGGATGCCGCAGCGCCCAGTAATAGGTATTGCCGTCCTGGTCTTTCAGTACGGTCGACAGCGCCATTCTCGGACGATCGCACTCGCTGCCGGCGACAGAGGCTTCAAGCACCAGCCGGTTGCTGTCGTTTCTGCTGACGATGCGCGGGGCAGTGCCCAGCTCCAGTTCGACCATGCCGGTGCGGTAACGCTCGAACCGGTAAGCGGCCCAGTTCCCCGACGGTGAGAAGTTGAACTCGTCATAGGCCGCGTCGCCATCCGCTTGCAGAAATATCTCGAAACAGGTGTGGCGCCAGAGTTCATTCACACGCGCAGGCGCCGGATCGGTCGCGGGAATCGCCAGGCGTTCGATGGCGCCGCGCAGTTCGTAGCTGCAGTACATACCGCCGGCCTGCCGTTCGACCCTGGCGACCAGGGATTCGATGAAAGAGCAGGGCGTGGCCGGGTGAGGTCGCAGCGTGAACGTGTTCATCGTCGGGATCGGTCGTTGGTCAATGCGCACGACCATTGTGCTTGAATTTTCCGGCAGTATCCCCGCGCGTGGATCGGGGATGTAATCGCCTGCCGCACGCGCGGGCCGTCACATTTCTGAGTTGCCGATTTTCACTGAACCGAGCGTCGGTTGTATGCTGCAGCCAATGACAGCCGACCGCCCGAGTCGGTTGCGCAAGACGGATCTTGTGCGCACACGATGCCTTTCAAATATTCCATTCATCTCGATCAGAACCTGATTCGACAGACGCTCTGGGGCGACATCACCGTCAACGAGCTGCGCGAGCTGGTGGCCGCCATGCTCATTGACCCCCTGTACCGCAGGAAGATGAACGTTCTGGCCGACCTGCGCGAGGCGCGGGTCCACATTCCGTACGATCAGATGGTCGAATACACGCAGTACATCAACAGTCTGAGCGACATCGGCCGCCAGGCGATCGTCGTCGGCCGGCAACTGGAATTCGGCATGGTGCGGATGTACGAACAGCTCACCGCAAGCGGCGCGAAGCGCCAGGATCTGCGGGTATTCTTTTCCCTGGAAGACGCCGAGCAATGGCTGGAGCAGAAGGGAAGCGGATAGCGGATAGCGGATGGCGGAAAGGCAGATGGTCCTGCCGCGCTCCCTCAGCCGCTCCGCGGGTCGATTGAAAACCAGTCAGATACCCGCGGTGTTGTGTGCCCACCTGAAACGATGGAAGGCACGGCAATGCTCAGAACTATCCGCCATCCGCTATCCGCTTCTTTCCCCCTCTTTAGTGTGGGATTCTTGGCCCATGAAATCCCGCACCCGCGTCAATCATCCGCCCGCGGTCGATATCCCTGAAGACAATCGGCCGCTGGTCTCGCCGATCTACCAGTCGGTCAAGTTCACGTTCGACGACGTCGTCGAGTCGCAGCGTCAGTCGCGTGGCGAACGCGAAGGCTTCCAGTATTCCCGGGTTTCGAATCCCACCTTGCGACAGCTCGAACTGACCCTGGCGGAGCTGCAGGGTCGCGATGGCTGCCTGCTGACAGCATCGGGAATCGGGGCCGTGAGCGTCGCGCTGCTGTCGCTGTGTCGACAGGGCGATCATGTTCTGCTGTTTGCAGAGTCCTACCAGCCGACGCGTTCGGTGGTGCGACGACTGCTCGGACGCTATGGCGTAACCCACTCGCTGCTGTCGGTCGAGGATGTCGATGCCATCGATGCGGTGCTCGCCGGCAAGCCGACACGACTCGTGATCTTCGAGTCCCCGACCAATCCTGTCCTGAAGATTGCCGATATCAGGCGCATCACCGGCGCGGCCCGTCGCCACGGGGCACTTACCGTGCTCGACAATACCTTTGCAGGGTTCCACAACCACGGCCAGTTCGATATCGATGTCTTCGTTCACAGTCTGACCAAGTACGCGGCGGGTCACGGCGATGTCATGGGTGGCGCCATCATCGCCAGCGAAGCGCTCATCGCCGGCATGAAGCCCGATGCGATAGTGCTGGGGGCTACGCTCGATCCGCATGCGGCATTCCTGATCCAGCGCGGGTTGAAGACCTACTTCCTGCGGTACGAGCATCAATGTGCAGGCGCCGCGAAGATTGCAGGGTTTCTCGCGTCGCATCCGGCAGTGGCGCGCGTGAGTTATCCAGGCCTGGGTTCGCATCCGCAGCATTCGCTTGCGGCAGAGCAGTTGCACGATGCGGGAACCATCGTGACGTTCGAGCTGCACGCCGCCTGGAAAGCGCCCGAAACATTTGCCAATGCACTCAGGCTCTTCGCGATCTCCGCCAGCGTCGGTTCCACGGAATCACTGGTGCAACCCGGTCAGCTCATGCTGCCGCGCGATCTGTCGGCTCAGCAGCGCGAATGGGCCGGCGTGTCGCCTCGCACCATGCGACTGTCCGTCGGCGTCGAGGACATCGACGATCTGATCGAGGATCTGACTCAGGCGCTGCAGCAGGACTGACCTTTCGTCGATATCGTGCGCGAACGCCGCGCGTTGCGGCGTGGCGGAGCAGCAGCGCATGTGACGTTGAATACATCCGTCGATGCTGTCGTGGCCGGGGAGGAACAGATCCTGCGCGTGCATGAGGCACTGGAGGAACTCGGTCGCTACGACCGGCGCATGGTGCAACTGGTGGAGATGCGCTACTTCGCAGGCATGACCGAAAGGGAGGTTGCCGATGTCCTCGGCATCACCGACCGCACTGTGCGTCGCATCTGGGAGAAAGCACGCCTGTTGCTGGCGCAGGCGCTGGACCGGTAGGCCGTGAGGGCAGGATGAACACTCAAGCCCGCCTCAATGATCTTCTCGACGAAGCGTTGTCGCTGCCACTGTCGCAGCGTGTCCAGTGGTTGAACCAATTGAACACGCAGGCCGAGCCGCTGCGGACGAGGTTGAAGTGCCTGCTCGCGCGCGCCCCATCGCTGGCCGGCAATCGCTTTCTCGGCACGCTGCCGAAGCTCACCGCATCGGTACCGCCGGATACTGCGCAGCCACGTGCGGTACCGGCCACCGCGGGCGCCTACCGGCTGGTTCGGGAAATCGCCAGCGGTGGCATGGGCTCGGTATGGCTCGGCGAGCGCAGCGACGGACTGATGCAGCGACCGGTCGCGGTGAAGCTGCCACGAGGCGTTGCATCGCATGTGGGGCTCGAAGAGCGGATGGCGCGCGAGCGGCAGATTCTCGCGGTGCTGAATCATCCCAACATCGCGCAACTCTATGATGCCGGTGTGACCGAGGACGGTCAGCCGTGGCTGGCGCTCGAGTATGTCGAGGGCGAGCGCATCGATGAACACTGCACGGCCCGCCAGCTCGATGTGCGCGACCGGCTGCGACTGTTCCTGCAGATCGCGAAAGCGGTGGCACATGCGCACGCCAAGCTGATCGTGCACAGGGATCTCAAGCCCGCCAATGTGCTCGTCACCCCGGAGGGCCAGGTGCGGCTGCTGGATTTCGGTATCGCCAAGCTGCTGGAAGACCGCAATGGCGCAGCGGGCATCACGGAGTTTTCCGGTCGCGCACTGACCATCGACTATGCATCGCCCGAACAGATCCGCGGCGAGGACATCGGCACGGCCACAGACGTCTATTCTCTCGGTGTCGACGCCAAGAATGATGAACGTTCGGCGCATGCGTCGCAGACTCTTCACCTCTCCGGAGGGAGAGATCGCGCGTAGCGCTGCCGCGCCCCCTCACCCCAGCCCTCTCCCGATGGGAGAGGGGGCTCAGCTTTCTCACACACTGCTGAACACCCGCACGCGATGCCGGTGATACGGCAGGACCTCCATCACATCGCCTTCGGCCAGACGCTGCTGGATACCGCGCCACCAGTCGGCGGTGAGGATCTCGCCGTGAACCTTCAGAAACACTTCCTTCAGGTGCGGATCGAAGCCGAGGAACTGCATGAACGTCTCCGGAAACACGTCGTTCTCGTTGACGTGGTACCAGGCTTCCGCGCGCATCTCGTCCTCGTCGTTGCTGGCCTGCGGGATGTCGCGAAAGCGGCAGTCGCTGACGGCGCAGAGTTCGTCGTAGTCGTAGAAGATCACACGGCCGTGGCGCGTTACGCCGAAGTTCTTCAGCAGCAGATCCCCGGCGAAAATATTCGTCACCGCCAGGTCGCGGATGCACTGGCCATAGTCCAGCACCGCCCGCTCGGCCTCCTCGCGCGTGGCGTTGCGTATGTACAGATTCAGCGGCGTCATGCGCCGCTCGATGTAGATGTGATCGATGACGA
>CAZBKC010000236.1:0-5604 GCA_964492345.1 uncultured Steroidobacter sp.
CGCAGGCGAATTCCACGACCTCGAGACCGCGCACGACTTCGCCCTTCGCATCGGCGAGGGTCTTGCCGTGCTCGCGCGAAATCGCCAGCGCGATTTCATCGCCAGCACGCTCCAGCAGTTCGCGGAAACGGAACAGCACGCGCGCACGACGCAGCGGCGGCGTCGCGGCCCAGGCCGGGAAGGCCACCTTGGCGATGCGCACGCACTCGTTCAGTTCGTCGAGCGATGCATACGGCAGTCTGGCAGCGACGTCGCCCGTGCTCGGATCGAACACATCGCCGGTGCGTCCCTGCGCGCCTGCGACAGCTTTGCCACCGATCCAGTGCGGGATCGTGGGAACGGAGGAAACGGGACGGGCGGATGCGGACATGATGTCGATACCTCTCTTCATGCGAATTCGTAAGTTTCCAGCCACTCCGCCACGGCCCGCACGAAGCGCGCCGCATCGGCGCCGTTGATCACGCGATGGTCATAACTCAGCGAGAGCGGCAGGAACTGCTTCAGTACGGGCCTGCCCTCCGCATCCGGAACGAACCGTTCCTGGGTACGGCAGATGCCCATGATCGCCACCTCGGGTGCATTGATGATCGGCGTGAAACCGGTGCCGCCGATGTGGCCGAGCGACGACAGGGTGAAACAGCCGCCCGACATTTCCGCGACCGAGAGTCCCTTGGTCTTGGCCTTCTCGGAGATCTGCCCGATCTCCTTCGACAGTTCGTCGACGCTCTTCCTGTCGCAGTCGCGCAGCACCGGCACCAGCAGGCCAGTAGGGACATCGACCGCAATTCCGATGTGAAAGTACTGCTTCTGGAACAGCGTGGCGCCATCGGGGCTCAGCGACGTATTGAACTTCGGATAACGCTGCAACGCAGCGATGCTGGCCTTGATGAGCACCGGCAGCAGCGTGCGCTTCTGTTCGGGATGCGTTGCATTCCATTCCTTGCGGCGACGCTCGAACTGCGTGACGTCGGCATCGTCTTGATGTGTGACATGCGGAATGAGGACCCAGTTGCGATGCATCGCACGGCCGACGAATCCCTGGATCTTGCCGACGGGTTTCGCTTCGACCGGGCCATACACCGAAAAATCATCGGCCGGCCAGGGCATCATCGAATTGAGAGGAGATTTGTTGTCCATACGGGTTACAGCACTTCCCAGAGAACGGCAGCCACGTCATCGGCGAGCGCTTCGCTGCGCGGCATGCGCTCGGTGCCGATGCGCGCGTATAGCTCGTCGATCACGGCATTCACGTCATCGGCTTCGATTTCGTACAGGGCGAGATATTTGAAAGGCGACTGCGTACGCATCTGGCGAGCGGCGAGCTTCAACCGCCGGGCAGATACCACGCCCGGCAACGCCATCAGGTCGGCGAGGTGGCGACCGGAGTACCACTCGTTGTACTCGTCCTCTCGTCCCGCGACGGCATTGCTATGGACGACGAGGATGTGTCGCGTCATATCCTCAGCTCCGCGAACGGCCTCAATCTCCGCGACCGCGCGGATCGGACGCGAACCGGTGCGATGTCATACCAGCGCACACGGCCCGCAATGCATCAGACGATCTCGCCGATCAGCGCACCGACCGGATACACCTGCCCCGTCTCGGCCTTGACCTTCAGCGTGCCGCTCGCCGGCGCAGTGACTTCCTGCACGGCCTTGTCGAGTTCCAGGGTGTACAGGGGCGCGCCGTTCTCGACCTTGCCGCCGTCCGGCACCAGCCATTCGACCAGCGTGCCTTCGGTCATCGAAAAGCCAATCTGCGGAATTTTCACTTCCACACTCATCGTGCGCTCACCTTGTCGAGGGTCTGACGGACCGCCGACTCGATGGCCGTCGGCTTGTAGAGATATTCCTGTTCGAGCACGCGCGCGAACGGAACGGGCACGTCGCGCGAAGCCACGCGCAGCACCGGCGCCTTCAGATCGCTGAACAGGTGTTCCTGGATGCGCGCGGCAACTTCCGCACCGACGCCGAAGCTGCGCGGCGCCTCATGCACGACGATGGCACGACGCGTCCTGGCGACGGAATTGAGCACGGTCTCGGTGTCGAGCGGCGAAATCGTCCGCAGGTCGACCACTTCGACCGAGATGCCTTCCTTCGCCAGCTTGTCGGAGATCGCCAGCGCATCGCGGATCGGACGGCCGTAGCTGACGACCGATACATCTGTACCAGCCCGCACAATATTGGCCTTGCCGAGCGGCAGGCGATGATTGGGCGGCGGTTTCGGCCCCGTCTGGGTACGCGTCATCGAGTCTTCGATGAACAGACACGGATCGTCATCGAAGATGCACGACGACAGCAGGCCGATCGCATCCGCCGGCGACGACGGCACCACGACTTTCATGCCGGCAACGTGCGCGAACCATGCTTCGAGCATGTCCGAGTGCTGGCCGGCCGTGCCGCCGCCCGCGCCGGTGCGCGTACGGATCGTCAGCGGCACGGATGTCTGACCGCCCGACATGAAGCGCAGCTTCGCCGCGTGATTGACGATCTGGTCCATCGCCACGGTGATGAAGTTCATCAGCATGATCTCGGCGACCGGACGCATGCCGGCGAGCGCAGCACCCACCGCGGCGCCGACGATCGCTTCTTCCGAAATCGGCGTGGTGCGCACGCGCTCGCGGCCGTACTTGGTCGACAGGCCCTTGGTGACCTTGAACACGCCGCCGCCTTCTTCGTCGCCGATGTCCTCGCCGAGCAGGAACACGCTCGGGTCGGCAGCCATCGACTCGTCGAGGGCGATGCGATACGCATCGGTGAAGGCAATGGTCGGGGTGGTTTCGGTTGCCGCGTTCATGCGCGTGCTCCAGCGTAGATGTCGATGTCGATTTCGCTGACGTCGGGCGGGCTGCTCTCGACGGCAAACTTGAGCGCGTCGTCGATCTGCGCGTTGATCTCGTTCTGGATCGCCGTGAGCTGATCTTCCGTGGCAGCGCCGGAGGCGAGCACGGTGGCGCGGGCGCGCGGCATGCAGTCGCGCGTCAGCGCTTCCTGGTATTCAGCCTTGGGAATGTAAGCGCCCGGGTCGCCGAAGTAGTGACCCATGAAACGGAAGGTCTTGGCTTCGAGCAGCGTCGGTCCTTCGCCCGCACGCGCACGCTCCACGGCTTCCTTCGCAGCGAGATAGATCGCCGCGATGTCATTGCCGTCGACGGTCACGCCGCGCATGTTGTACGAGGCGGCGCGGTCGGCGATGTTCGCGACGGCAGTCGCCTTCTCGTACTTCGTGCACTCGCCATAGCCGTTGTTGTGACAGAAGAACACCACGGGGAGCTTCCACAGCGAGGCCATGTTGAGCGACTCGTGGAACGCGCCGATGTTCGAGGCGCCATCACCGAAGGAACACACCGTCACACGGCCGTCCTTGCGCAGCTGCGATGCGAGGGCGAGGCCGTTCGCGATCGGCAGACCGGCGCCAACGACGCCCGTCGTCACCATGATGCCCTTCGCCGGATAGGTGATGTGCATGGGGCCGCCCTTGCCTTTGCAGGTACCGGTGGCCTTGCCGTAATACTCCGCGCACAGTTCGCGCAGCGGCATGCCTTTCGCCAGCTGGTCGTGAACGCCGCGATAGGTCGTGACGATGTAGTCGGTGTCCTTGAGGTTCGCGCCCATCGCTGCGGCCAGCACTTCCTGGCCGCGCACCGAATAGAACACCGCCTGCATGCGGCCCGAACTGAGCAGACTGCGCATGCGCTCATCGACGAGATTGATGAGCAGCGCCTTGCGGAAGACTTCCAGCAATGTCTGCGGAGACACGGACTCGGTCGCGCCCTTGGGGGCACTCCTGGATTCGATCGCGCTCATGCGCGTACTCCTGTTTTGGCGCCGCAGGCAGAAATTGCGGCTGTATATGCGAAAACGCAGGAAGCGCCGATGCTGGCTCCCCCCGTACCGGTGCGCCGGTGCGACACACACGCGGTTGTCATTTGCCGGATGTTGCCGGCGAAGTCTCTAGGCATTTCTACCTCACTCGCCCCCGCTACGCAACAACGGTGTTGATTACCAGAGATGACGTGACGCGACAGAAAAAAGACAGCGCAAACCGCTGCGAACGGCCGGCCCGGAACTGCCGCGAAGCCCTGCGTCGCTGCGCCGGATGTCATTCGACAGTGTTGTTGATTTGCTTGCGGCGGGATAGTCTCGCCGCCGGTCGGGGGAACCAGCATCGAGGAGTCGCGAGTGCAAGCAATAGCAGGCGAAGCCACGCACGCGCCGTATCCGGCGCGATCCGTGGCCTGGTACGCGACGATCGTGCTCGCGTTCCTGTACTGGCTGTCGATTCTCGACCGCTTCATCATTTCCCTGCTGGTCGATCCCATCAAACGCGACCTGGGATTGACCGACGTGCAGCTCGGCCTGTTGCAGGGCTTCGCATTCGCTCTCACGTTCGCCATCTTCGGGCTGCTGTTCGGCACGCTCGCCGATCGCGTCAGCCGTCGCTGGGTGATTTTCACGGGCGTGTCCATCTGGTCGCTCGCCACCGCGGCCTGCGGCGTCGCACAGAATTTCTGGCATCTCGCACTGGCGCGCATCGGCGTCGGCGCGGGCGAGGCGGCGCTCAATCCCTGTGCCACTTCAATGCTCACGGATCTGTTTCCCCGCGAGCGGCTCACCTCGGCCATGGCCGTCTACGCCATGGGCGCCACGGTCGGCATGGGCACCGCGTTCATCTTCGGCGGCGCGATCGTCCAGTTCGTTTCGGGCAGCGAGACGATGGCGCTGCCCCTGATCGGCGAAGTCCGCTCGTGGCAGGCGGTGTTCTTCATCGTCGGCATCCCCGGCATGCTGGCGTCGCTGCTGATCTTCACGGTGCCCGAACCGCTGCGTCGCGGACGCCGCAGCGAGGTGGCGGGAAGCGCCCGCAATTCCTATCGCGAACTGCTGAAGTTCATGGGCACCCGCAAGCGGTTCTTCATCTGCCACTACACCGGCTTCATTCTGGCCTCGACGATCATCGCCGGCATGGGCGCCTGGTACGCCGCACACATGGCGCGCAAGTTCGGCTGGGGCGCGGGACAGATCGGCCTGTCGCTCGGCATCACGATCGCGGGCGCGGGCGTGATCGGCAAACTGCTCTGCGGCCAAGTCGTCGACGCCATGTACCGGCGCGGCCGGCGCGATGCGCAGATGCGCTGGTACGCCGGCTGCCTGTTCTTCGCCACACCGCTGGGCATCTGGGCGACGACCAGCGACAACCCCTGGATCTATCTCGCCGCCATGGGTACGTACCTGATCTTCACCAGCCCGCTGCCCGCCTGTTCGAGCACCGCGTTGAACCTGGTGACGCCGAACGAACTGCGCGGCGCCGGCATCGCCTTCTACGGCGCTGTCGGCGGCATTCTGGGCGGTGGCCTGGGACCGTTGCTGATGGCCGCGGCCGCGCAATACATCTACGGCAGCGAGTCTGCGATCGGCCTCGGCATGGCAACGGTGATCGGTGTATGCGGCCCGCTCGGCGCGCTCTTCCTGGTACTCGGCCTGCGCGCCATGCGCGAAGCGGTGACGGAAGCCGAATCCTGGGAACGCTGAATCCGGCATGCGCAGAAATTCACGTTGAGCTGACGGCATTGCGCGCTCATCGACTCGCGGGCGTGGCCTAGCC
>CAZBKC010000237.1:0-5595 GCA_964492345.1 uncultured Steroidobacter sp.
AAGACGGCCAGGAAGTGCTGGAATTCTCGGTCGCACTGCCGGAGAAGGCGGCGGGCTGAACGGACAGCGACGTCGGCCCGGCATTACCGAATGCTGGCCCGCTGCGCAGGGACTGGCTCAACCGCGCGCGTGGGCGCGGGATGCTCCTGATGCTTCTGGTCAGGCAGCGACTTCGACGTAATCCACGCGACTGGAAGGCGCAGGAATGGGAGTACCGTCCTGCCGAAGACCTTCGAGGTGAAACTCGATGGCTTCGCGAATGGCTTGTTCGGTTTCCGGAATGGTCGCACCCGTGGCGACACAGCCCGGGAGATCGGGAACGTAGGCCGAGTAGTTGCCACCGGCATCCTCAATAACGATTGCATAGCGCATGGCGCTTACCTTGTTTTCCTCAAACCGGACTGTTTCAGAATACTGCCGAGCGTCCCAGGAGCCAAATCGTCGCTGGGTTTGCCAGGCACCGTGACTCTTCCCGGCTTGATTCGATGCTTGAACTGTCGGTGGCTACCTCTGGTGGCGACCAGAAGCCAACCGTCATCTGCAAGCAGCCGAAGCAGTTCGGAAACCTTCATCCTTGAAGACCTGTTGCCACACCGGATCCTGCAACCGACGGCAACTCCGTCGCCGCACAAGCACTAGCCTCACGTAGGAATTACTGTAGAGGATTCACTTTGTTCTCATCTCTCCAATTTCTGCGTTGGACGGCTAGTTTCTCGGAACTGACCCACCAAGCTCCGAAGTACGGGCATGATTCTTCAATTCCTCTGGCTTGCGCATATGTCACGTCGTATACCGCCGTGTATGCCAGAGCAAACTCATCGTGGCTTCACTAGATGACGACGCCCATCAGGCAGGCAGCGTCCCACGGGGCGCTGAGGTAGTGGCGCTGTGATCACGGGCTCCGGCCGACCATAAAGCCCTACACATGTAACCGCCGGTCCTGTACTCAAAATATTGCCACGTGACAAAAAAATGTGGCGTCAGTAGTGTCTTCTTCGAGGCGAGGCCACTCGCTAAGCGCGTTGCAATGAACGCAGCCCAAGCCACCGCAGCAAGCACGATAAGTGATGACCACACGATCCGGCTCTCTCGCGCCCTCGCGGTTCAACCGGAGGGCGGCGCGTTTTCGCGTCCGACCGGTTGCAACCGCTTGTTATCATTCTCGGCGGCTCGCAACGAATATGGGGACGAACAAGACGCAGATGCCCCCGACCAGAAGCATGATCTCTTGCACCGGGTTAGATCCACATCTGCGCTCGTGACCGAAACTTTCATTCCACTTCCGATGCTTTTTCCACCAACGCCGCCATTAACCCGGAACGCGTTTTGCGCGCGATCGGGTTGAACGGCTCGTCCGGCTGTTCACGTTACGCACCAGACCAGATCGCCAGTTCGTTGCCGCTTGGGTCCGTAAAGTGAAATCGCCGCCCGCCGGGAAACGCATAAGGGTCTTTCAGAATCCTGCCGCCCGCAGCCTTTACCGCCTCGACGCTCTTATCGAGATCGTCGGAGTACAGGATCACGAGCGGACCGGCCGTCCGAACCTCGTCGGTTTGATACAAACCGCCAACCTCACGATCGACACCCTGAATTCCCGCGTAAGCGGGACCGTAGTCCGTGAACTGCCAACCGAAAGCGGCAGTGTAAAAGCGCTTCGCGGCGTCAAGATCACGCACAGTGAACTCGACGTAGTCGATGCGATGGTGCAAATGCATCATCAATTCTCCCTTCAGGTTTCTTTCGCCGAACGCCATCGTTGAACCGCGTGCATCCTGGCACGTCGGTGAAAACTGTTCACGGCTTCAACACGAGGATCGCTGCCCTTCGCCGGCCAGACATTGGTATCCAATTGGCACCGACGCGCGCTACTTTTTTCCCCACAGCCACGCCAGCGGCTTCTCGCCCTTCCACCAGTGGATGGCGATGAACAGCACGATGCTGACGATGAACAGGGTCCAGAACGCCGCGTGTTGACCGCGCGGCAGCAACGTACGCGCCCCCGCGATCACCAGCACGACGAACCCGACCTGCACCAGCAGTCCCTGCCAGCAATTGGCGATTCCCCATCCCCAGCCGTAGCGTTTTGCGGGAAACCAGAACTTGTCGTCGTCGCCCGTCATGCAACCTCCTTTGTCTACGCTGCGAGCGTTTGACGTGCTCGGGTCAATGTCCGGGAACCGTCGGTGGTTCCATTACGTTGCGGGCGTGGGGCGTTTGCGGGCAGCTGCCCCTCAATATGAGACATGCACACTTGAGCGGGCGATGGCGTAATGTCTGCCGGCCGGGACTCAGCAAATCAAGAACCGGCCGAAAGCGATTAAATCAAAGTCAGATCGAACAGGATCACTGCCATGGGTGACACCGCCGCTTCGAACGCGCTCGTGCCGTGCGTGCTCGTCGTCGAGGACGAAATCCTGGTACGCATGTTCGCCGTCGATGTTCTCGAGGAAGCAGGATTCGAGGTGATACAGGCGGGCAACGGCGCCGAAGCCCTGAACCTGCTGGAGCAGCGCCGGAACGATCTGCGCGCCGTGATCATCGACCTCGGTCTGCCCGATCGCCGTGGCGACGAAATCGCCGCGGAGATCCGCGCGCAGTATCCGAATCTCCCCATCGTGATCGCAAGCGGCCGCAGCGAACGCGAACTCATCGAAAAGTTTGCCTCAGACAAGGCGGTGGCCATCCTCCCCAAGCCGTATACCGAGCCATTGATGCTGGAAGTTTTCGGCAGGCTCGGTATCCGCGCGACGCATTGAATCAGCAACGGCCGGCTGGCTCAGACCCTCCGCAGCGAGCGCTGCGCTCACCGCGGGGCGAGCATCAGCCGCGAGCGGCGGATTGATGAAATCGCCGAAACAGTCAATTTCTGCGCACCGCGTCTTTCGATGACGGGGGCCGGGCGTAGTCTACGGACCGCCCCGGTTATCGCCGTCCGCCCTCCTCACTTCAGCAAGGGTCTTCTCCATGGACGTACTCTCGAACGTACTCAACGTCACCGGTCTCGCCACCAGCATGCTGGGAACGCGTGAATTCCTCGCACCGTGGGCCATCGTCGTCGATGCACCGCAGGAGACCAGCGTGCACATCGTCAGACGCGGCAGCGCATGGCTGCGGCACGGCGATGCGGAAGCGATCCGCCTCAACGCCGGCGATATCGTGCTGCTCGCGAGCGGCAGCAAGCACGTGCTGTCGTCGGATCGCGAGCCGCGCGAGCCCGAACCCGTCACGCAGGCGATTGCGCGCGCGCACAACAACGTGGTGCCGTCGCTGCGTGGACGCAATGACGGCAGCGGCGAATCGACGCTGCTGCAGTGTGCCGGCTACAGCTTCTCCAACGATGGCTTCTCACCGGAAGGCGCGCATCCGCTGCTGTCGCTGCTGCCGCCGGCCATCGTCGTGCCCGCCGAGCGTGTGAACGAGGATCCCGAATTGCAGTTGCTGCTGCGCCTGCTCTCGCACGAAGCGACGCGTCGCGACGCCGGCGTCGAACTCGTGCTGCCGCGACTCATCGACACGCTGCTGGTTTATCTGCTGCGCGTGTGGATGCGCGATCAGCCGGAAGGCACGGCCGGCTGGCTCGGTGCCTTGCGCGATCCGCAGATCCGCAAGGCACTGACGCTGATCCACGAATCGCCGCAGGCCCCCTGGACCGTCGAGTCGCTCGCACGCCAGGCCGCCATGTCGCGGGCCGCCTTCGCCAAGCGATTCATGGATCTGGTTGGTCAGCCGCCGCTCGCGTACGTCACGCGATGGCGCATGGATCTCGCCGCGAAGCTGTTGCGCGAATCACGCGAACCGGTCGCGCGCATCGCCAGCAAGGTCGGCTACCTGTCCGAAACGGCCTTCGCGAAGGCATTCCGTCGCCGCCGCAAGATGCCGCCCGGCGCCTATCGCTTCCAACGCACGCGGCGCGCGCGCGCCGCAGAGATCGGCGTGCCGGAGATTGCGCGCGTCGATCAGCAGAGGGCATGACCCAGGAATAAGATTTCACACAGAGGTCACAGAGATCACAGAGGACGGAAACGAGAAAGGATCTCCACGGGAGCCAGGGGAGGCGCAGGGAAATTTCCATTCTGAAGCCCCGTGCTGCCCGTGGAGATCCTTTTTCGCCTTGAAACTCTGTGTTCTCTGTGTGAACTTCTTGTTTCTTCCTGCGGATCTCGCACATGGCCGTACACATCGTTCGACTGGGCAGTCCGCGGAGTGCGAAGGAAGGCGTTCGTCTGGGCACGGTACGGCGGCCGCCGCGCGGCGTGCCGAAGACGGAATACGCGTCGCGCGATTTCTATGATGTGTGGCTGCCGAACCTCGCACCCAGCGAGGAACTGGTGAAGCTTGCGCTCGGTGCGGACGAGCGCGGCTGGAAGACGTTCGTGCGACGCTATCGCGCCGAGATGAAAGCACCCGACGCATCGCGCGTGCTCGATGCACTCGCGGCACTGTCGCACCAGACGGATTTCGCCGTGGGCTGCTACTGCCAGGACGAGTCGCGCTGTCACCGTTCCGTGTTGCGAGAACTGTTCCAGGAGCACGGTGGCGACGTCGCTTCCTGATCAGTGACTGCGGCTCCATTCGTCCGGCGGATTCTGGCGGCGGATCTTTTCGGGATCTTTCGCTTCACCTTCGCGGGGACCGCGCTCGAACCAGCGGCGGTGAAAGGCGACGAACGTCAGTATCAGCGCCAGACCGATCATGGCCAGTACCACCCAGAAGTGGCCGAGGTATTCGGTTATCGGACCCATGTTGCTCTCCACCGTGCGACAGGCACGTCAGCAGAACAACGGGCGATGCGTGAATAAGTTCAGCGTGGCGGCGTCGGTGTTTGTCGCACCGGATTCAAGAGAGAAGAGCCGCAAAAGACCGCATAAAAGAAGGTAAGGGTGCCGGAAGACGAAGTCTCCTGATCCATCCCATTCTTTTATGCGGTCTTTTGCGGCTCTCCCTTCTCCCGTCACCGTCGCCGTGCGCGTGCCCAGATGACGACGACGACGATGGCAATGAGGCCGAGAATGATCAGAAGTCTCATGGGTCGTTCGTGCTCGTGGGTTGGCGATCGAAACGCTCGGTTAGAGCGGCGAGGTCTTCGGGTGTGTCCAGATCGATGGCAGCATTCGGCATGGGCACGCGCGCAACGCGGAAGCTGTTGCGCTCGAGTATCTGCCGGGCGCCCTGGTCGCCCCGCAGGCCGGCGAGTTCCCCGAAGCATAGGCGCGGAAAGACGGCAGGCACACCCAGGTGCTGTTCGTAGGTCGCCGCTGCGATCACGCCCTCCTGCTCCTTCCACGCCGCGGCCAGCCGCTTGAGATCGTCGGCGGTGACCGCCACCTGGTCACCAAGCAATATGAGCACCGCCTCCGTTGCCGCGGGCAATGACGCGATGCCGAAGCGGATCGAGGAGGCCAGGCCCTCTTCCCAGTGCCGGTTCACGATGACCGAAGCCGGCGAGTGCGTGAGCAGGCGCGACAGTTCGCTGGCGTGCGCACCGAGAACAACCGTCACTGCATGTCCGGCGAGTGCCGTTGCCGCAGAAACGACGCCATGCAGCGCGGGCCGCCCGCCCAGCTTGACGAGCTGCTTCGGCTGCCCGAGCCGGGT
>CAZBKC010000238.1:0-3611 GCA_964492345.1 uncultured Steroidobacter sp.
TTCATCCCTCCCCTGCGAAGCGGGGAGGAGGCTCGCCGGAGACCCCCCAGCGAGGGGAGAGGGCAGGGAGGGGGCGGCTTCGTCTGCCTGCACTGCGACGACTTCGCCGTTTTCCAAGTACAGCGACCCGTCGGTCACCACGATCTCTCCGCTCGTCACCCCCCCAGTCAGCGCGACGGCATCCTTCTCGATGAAGGCCACTTCCACTTCCCGGCGACGCGCGTGGTTGCCGTCGAGCACGAATACACTGGCCTTGCGGCCGTTGCCTTCGACGATGGCTGCGATCGGCACGTACACGCGTTCAGCCGCATTGGCGGTCGCCGGCACGATGTCGAGCTTGGCGACCAGACCGCTCTTGAGCGGCTGCGTCGTGGCATCGAGCTGCACTTCGACATTGAACAGTCCGCTGGCGGGATCGGCGGCGCTGGCGATCTCGCTGACTTTGCCGGTCAATGTGATGCCCGGCAGTGCATCGAGCCGCACCTTGGCCGCATCGCGCAGCTTGACCTGCACGATCTCGCGATCGGCGAGTCCGGCCCGAACGACGAAGCCCTGATCCTGCGCGCCCAGCACCAGTACCGGCTCGCCGGCGGCCACCAGCTCGCGTTCCTCCGCGAGGCGACGCAGCACCGTGCCGTCGCGCGGCGCGACGATCGACGAATAGCTCGAATTGAACTGGGCGGACTGCAGTGCCGCTTCGCTGACCGCACGCTGCGTGCGCAGATCCTGCAGTTGCTCCAGGCTGATCACCTGATCGGCGTAGAGGCGTTCGCCGCGCTCGACATCACGTTGCGCCTTGTCATGAGCCTGCCGTGCCTGTTCCACCTGCGCGTTGATTTCGGCCAGTTCGATCTCGGCCAGTTTCTGGCCCCTGCGCACGCGGTCGCCTTCGCGCACAGCGAGCTGGCGAATGACACCGCCCACCTTGAACGACAGCCGGATCTCGTCCTTGTTGAGCAGCAGCCCGTTGGTGTGAATCGACGGTGCGGCGGGACCGGTGAAGGCGACGGCCGCACGCACCGGGGTTACGGTTGGCGCAGCGGTGTCGGCGGTGCCTTTGCAGCCGACGATTCCGAGTGTGCTGGTTGCGACCAGCAGAAACATTGTGATGCGCATATCCATACTCGACGACATTCGGTCCTGTAGTTGAGGGGAAGCCCCCTCCCTGGCCCTCCCCCGCCTTGCGGGGGAGGGAATCTCTCTTGCCAACCGCCAACCGCTAACCGCCATCCGCTTCTCTCCTACAGATCCAGCGGCAGATCGCCGCTCGACGTGGCGTACTCGAGATCGGCACGCCGCGCGAGTACGTTGAATCGGGTCAGATTGAGATTCAGCTCGGCGCTCGTCAGCGTGCTGCGCGCGTCGACGAACTCCACCTGGTTGATGACGCCCTCGTCGCGTTTGCGGCTGGCGATGCGGAATGCGGCACTGGCCGCCTCGGCGCGCGCCTGCGCTGTCGCAAGCGAGTCGCGCGCAGTCGTCAGCCGATCGAATGCCTGCTGCACTTCGAGGCGGATCTGCTGCGCGACTTCCTCCTGCTGCAGTACCAGTTGTCGCTCCGTCGCGCGGGCCTGCGCCACGCGGGCGTTGTCGCCGCCGCCGTCGAACAGCTTCCAGGTGAAGACCAGCGAGGCGGTGCCGAAGTTGTAGCCGTCGCCGAAGTGGTATTCCTCGCCCTGGGTACCCGCATCGAGCGCGAAGGCGAGGGTCGGCCATTTCTGCTTGCGCGCCAGCGTGACCTGTTCGGTGCTCGCCTGCTTCAGCCGCTCCACCTGCGCGACCTCGGGTCGGCGCTGAAGCGCGTCGGACCACAGTTGTTCCAGTGCCGAAGACCGCAGTGACAGCGCATTCGGCGGCGTCGTCACGTCGATCGGCGTCAGCAGGTCGCGATTCAGCAGGAAGTTGAAATAGCTCTGTGCCTGGGTCGTCAGATTCGCCACTTCGCGTTTCTGTTGTTCGACTTCCAGCAGCTCTGTCCTGGCGCGCAGCACCTGGTCTTCAGTGACCTTGCCGTTGTCGAACAGCGATTGATTGACGCGCACGTTTTCCCGCAGCAGCTCTTCGCTGGCAGCGACGATTTCGGTCGAGCTGCGTGCCTTCAGCCAGTCGATGTAGGCGCCCGCGATGTCGCGCCGCAGGGTTCGCGCGATCGCCATGCGGCGATAGTTGCTGGCGCCGAGCAGGGCGCTCTGTGCGCGCACGGCGGCAGAGATGGTCGGCGCATACAGCGGCTGACGCAGCAGCAACCGCGTGTCCTGTTCCTTTTCACGCAGGAACGGAATCTCGACATTCGCAACCTGCGGAAACGGCGCCAGCTGCCCCTGTGCTGCGAGCATTTCGTTGAGCGTCGAATACACCGGATTGAGGCCATCGCCGATCGGAAAGTCGATCACGCGGCCGCCTTCGGCCCGCGTATAGCGAGCCAGCACCGACAGCTCAGGAAAGAAGCGGGCGCGGGCTTCTGCGAGCGCCTGTGCCGCCTTCTCGACTTCCAGGCTTTCCGTCTGCAGACCCAGGTTGGTCCGCAGGCCCTCGGCCACGTAGTTCTCGACCGCGGTGTCGAAGTCGGGTGCCTGTGCCACTGCGAGGGCGGGGAGCAGCAGCAGGGCGGAAATGTTCTTCAGAAGCCTCATCCGTGCCTTCTCGGGTGTAAAAGCGCTGGACAACTGTCAAAAATCGGTCAAAAAAAGAGCTAACCCTTCGGGCCGGCCAGGGTGCGGCCAATCAGGTCGATCGCGTGCTGGGTGAGCTGGGAGACGCTGATCCCGTCCTGGGCCAGGAGGGGCCCCTTCGTCATCGCGATCTGGATCAGGCCGTGCGTGAACCCCCAGAGCACGCGCGAGGTGATCGCGAGGTCGCCCAGATCCGGGCGCACGGTGCCGTCGCGCTGCCCGATGGCCAGCGCTTCTTCGACGATGTCGTGGACGCGCTTGCTTGCTTCGAGAGACGAGTTCTCCTGCGGGCGGCCGTCGGCCGCATCCGGTGCGTGCAGTTCCATACGCGCACAGGCATCGAAATAGTGGGGAAATTCCTGGCCGTACGCCATGTAGGCCCGGCCCAGCGCCTCGACCTTTTCCATGCCCAGCCGTGTCCGGGCACTGGCTTCCTCGAAGCGTATGCGCAGCGTCTCCATGGCGCGCGCAGCGATCGCGAAATGCAGGTCGCGCTTGTCTTTGAAGTACACGTACACCAGCGCACGGCTCAGGCGGGCGCGGCGCGCCACGCTGTCCATCGTCACCGCATCCCAGCCGAGTTCGCGATACAGGCTCTCGGCCGCGTCGACGATTTCCGCGCGACGGCGATCCTTTTCTTCCTGGCGTCTTTCGGCGATGTACGACATGGGGCAGCACCGTAACGAATGCATTGACACAACGTCAATAGATAAATACCAGTCCATATGGACTGCGGCAATGGCTGGACGGACGCCCAGGGCACGCACTCGGCAGCACGTCGGTCATCCAGTCGATACAGGGACCTCCAGGGCGAACAGGACGACAGTGAATGGAGCAAGTCTCTTCCCCTCCCCCGCGTGCGGGGGAGGGCAGGGAGGGGGGATGCCCCCATCCCAACCTTCCCCCGCACGCGGGGGAAGGAGCAGAGCGCATCGACTG
>CAZBKC010000238.1:3621-5566 GCA_964492345.1 uncultured Steroidobacter sp.
CCCCGCAAGGGGGCAGGACAGCTACTGCCTCGGCAACACGAATCGCAGTCCCCGCTGATTGAGCACTGCGCCTTCCGGCGTAATGCGCTCCACGGTGGGACCCTCGGTGGTGGCCTGTCCCTCGGTGTACTTGCGCATGTTGACGAACACGAAGCGCTCGGCGGGATTGTTGGAATACACGTGGATGTCGAGGCGCATGTCGGGCAGCGACGTGCCGCTCGCGATGAGCGAACTCGCACTCGGCAGCATGTCGCCGTGCGTCTCGGCAGTGGGCCTCACAGCTAGAGGGGCGACCGCAGGCGGCTCGATCGGTGCGGCACCGGCGCCGTCGACGAAATCGCTGTCTTCGTAGACCTGCGACGAGGCGCCCGCTTCCTCCGCGAGCGACCGGACGGACGGGTCGATGCTCGGCCGGCTCGCCGGCGGCGCGCGTGTGTACGGAACGGGTGAAGCAGCAGCGGTTGTCGTGACCGGCGCAGCGGCAGGAGCCGTCGCTGCAGGCGCTTTGTCGTCGCGCAGCAGCACGAAGAACAGGACTGCGAGGTTGCCGATCAACAATCCGGCGACGGCCAGGGCCCACCACGGGCGTTCGCTCTGTGACGTACGCACCGGCGCATCCGCAAGCGACGGTCCGATGGTGCGTTGACGCTCGTTCTCCGATTTCTTGAGCGCATCGAGGATGAAGCTCATTGCGGTCAGCCTCCCTGCGCCAGCAACAGCGGACCGCCCACCTTGTTGCTGAGCGTGTCGAGCACGATCTGCGTCTGCACGCCGGCGATGCCGTCGACGTTCAGGCGATGCCGGCGCTGGAAGTCTTCCACCATCTTCACGAGCTCCTGATCGTAGAAATCGCTGGCGGGCCGGTCCGGCTGGCCCTGCAGCGAATTGAGGCTGCGTCGCAGCCAGCGCACGCCGTCGCCCCGCATGCCCGCCGACAGCGCGCGCGGCGGCGAGGAGATCTGCGGTCGCCACAGCACGAGGTAGTCGCCGTACCAGAGTCGCGAGATCGAGGCGATCGACACCTCGGGCTGAATGCTCGTGAGCGCGATGAGTGCATTGTCGGTGTCGTTCAATCCCGTCACCGTGACCTGATGCGCGCTGCCGTTGTCGTCGATCAACGTGAGAATGGCGGGGCGATTCAGGGTGCGCAGCTGGCCCCACGAACCCTGCTGATACACGCATTCGAGGCCCTGCTGCAGCGCCTGATCGCACGGTCGTGCGCCCAGCGGATCGAACTGCGCGCCCCAGGCGGCGAACATCTGCGCGAAGGCGCCCTCGGTGTTGGTCTCGCTGGCGTGCTCGCGCAGCACGTCGGCGATGTCACGCGCTTCGGGCGCGGGCGGCGGAACGACCATCGGCGCCGTCTGTACGACGGGCGGGGGCGCGGTCGCAGCGACCGTCGCGGGTTCGTGCGGCTGGTTTTTCATCAGCAGCCACAGGCCCACGCCCATCACCGCCAGCGCGGCGGCGATCGAGGCGCCCGCGGCAGCTTTCATCCAGGGCGGACTGAACGACCGGCCATAGACTTCACCGGCGGCGGCGCGCACCAGCGACGGCCCGACGCGATGCGATTCCTGCGTGAAGGCGCCAAGCAGCGCGCGGTCGCAGATGACATTGATGATGCGGGGGATGCCGTTGCTCAGTCGATGGATCTCGCGCAGTGCCTGACCCGTGAAGATCTCGCCGTGGCCGCCTGCCACGCGCAGACGGTGATTCACGTACAGCGCGGTTTCGTTCTTCGACAGGGGATCGAGGTGATACCGGCCCGTGATGCGCTGGGCGAGCTGTCGCAGTTCGACGCGATCGAGCACTTCGCGCAGTTCGGGCTGGCCAATGAGGATGATCTGCAGCAGTTTCTGCGACGGCGTCTCCAGGTTGGTCAGCAGGCGGACCTGTTCCAGCGTCGCGGGAGAAAGGTTCTGCGCCTCATCGACGATCACCACGA
>CAZBKC010000239.1:0-5557 GCA_964492345.1 uncultured Steroidobacter sp.
CCTGTACTCTAAATTACTGAGGTCAGGTGTCTCACGTCACATTGGCACAGGGGGGGCAGTGGGGCGGATGCTGGCTGGCGCTGCAGTTGTGGCGCGAGTTGCAGCTGGATACCTTCTGGCAACGATTACCACCCAGCCGCAAGGGCACGCGCTGGGATGAAGTGCTGGCGGTGCTGGTGGTGTATCGGTTGCTTTCGCCGGGCAGCGAGTGGCGATTGCATCGGCAGTGGTATCAACGAAATACCGAAACCCGGCACGCCGCGTACGCGCTTCATATGACGTTGGAAACCCTTGGTTTTGGCTCGCTTGTCGTGACCTTCCGCAACTGTCCAAACAACGCACCGCTGGCGCTGTGGGTGGGTGACCCTTGGTACCCGCTTTTCCCTCGGACTACAAACAGTCAAGCGGAGATCGTGCGTTTGTTTAGAGATCTGACGCGAGAGGGCACATAGTGTCCACGGATCAAACAAGAACATATAACCGAAAAACTAGCGTTGTCTTTCGGAAGACCGACGAGGCGTTCGGCGGGTTATCGAACATGGCGCCGCGTTATCCGCTGCGCGTGAACGGCATTCGAATCAATACCTCCGAAGCGCTCTACCAAGCCTGCCGCTTTCCGCATCGGCCGGAAGTGCAAAGGATGATCATCGGCGAACACAGTCCGATGACAGCCAAGATGAAGAGCAAGCCGTATCGCTCCGACTCCCGGCCCGACTGGGACCACGTGAGAGTCAAGATCATGCGTTGGTGTCTGCGCGTGAAGTTGGCGCAGAACTGGAAGGCATTTAGTGAGCTGCTGTTATCCACTGACGATCATCCAATTGTGGAGGAGTCGTTCAAAGACGACTTTTGGGGCGCAAAACCAAAGGAAGATGGGACGTTGGTCGGCACAAATGCTTTGGGCCGACTGTTGATGGAGTTGCGAGAGGCAGCAAAGACGCAAGCTCGCGAATCACTTCTGACCGTCGAGCCCCTAGCGGTTGCCGATTTTGTGCTCGACGGACGGCCGATACAGACAGTGGGTGACGGAAATCCAGATACGGATGCGCCTGGTTTACCGCTTGCAACAACTAACATTGCCGGAGCGCAATCATCGTTGTCCTGGGCCATTCACTACACCGAGCAGTTCAAGAAGGACATCGGCAGAGTACCTGTCGCGGAGGCCTCGCGTTGGTTGGAGAAGCTGAGTTATCTCCGCCGCAATCCCTACGGAAAGAATAGCAACGCCAAACGACTCAAAGGCCTTAGCGCCGGTTTTCGTCTTCGTATCGGGAGCGTGAGGATCATCTACCGAGTCCTTGATGGACTCAATCGCGTTTTGCTCCTACGCGCGCTTCCGAGAGGAAGCGCGTACCAGACGCTGACGGCGGAAGGACGTGATGCCGGCGATCTCACATTGATTTTCAACTCGACAGAGTCAGTACGGGAGGAGACCGTCGCCGGCGTGACTGAGCCAGAAGGACCCGAAGGCACCGCGCTTATCGATGTCGACGAACTCTTTCTCATCGGCGTCCCAAGGGAATTCCACGCTTCCATCTGCAGCGTTGAGCATGAGGATGCTTTGTCTGCCATGGATATTCCACGCGAGATCAAACTACGGGTTGAGGACTATCTCACTGCACCTGGCCAGACGCACGTAGGCCGCATCTACCAACTGGGCGCTGCAGAGTCCCTGCCTGCGATAGCCGCTATGGATCTCTCTGCCTGTTCACTAGTGCTAGATCGACAACAGCAGGAGATTATCGAACGGCCGCTAATCAATGGACCATATCTCATCAAGGGTGGCCCTGGTACCGGGAAGACATTGGTTGCGCTGCATAGGCTGAGAGAAGCATATCGGCAAAGGCTTACCGAAAGTCTCTTTGATGATCGAACGCCGTACGTGGCGTTTCTGACATACAACCGCGTCCTCGCGAGTACGAGCGCTGCGCTTGTCGATCAGCTCATTCCAAAACCACGTGACAGCAAGGTCGTTACGATCAATTTCGACAAGGTGGTAAGTACACTCGCGCAAAAGATTGGGTGTGACTTTCGACCGTTGAAAGATGAGGAGGCGCTTTCGCTCGTGGACGAAGCGATCTCACGAGCGGATCGAGATCGCGTGGTGCCAAGCGAGGACCTCAAGGCTCTGGTGTCCCAGTTTGGGTCGCAGTTCATCATGGATGAGATTGAGGATTTTATTTATGCGAATGGAGTTCGATCCCTGGATGAATACCTGAAGCTGGAGCGAGTTGGACGAAAAACGCCGCTGCGCACGGGGGGTCGTCCGTGCCGGGTTTCGGTATTTCGGTTTTCCGAGGAACGGTTCTCTAACCGAAATACCGAAACCCGGCACGCCGCGCATGCGTAGTTCCGACGTTGCCGCTAACAGACTCTAAAATTTCACCTCACCGTCGATGACACGCGGTGAGTCATTCACCACAGGCTTTGTGCCTATGTAAATGTCCGACCATGGAGCTGCGGGATTCTGGAGATCTTCCCTGTCGGGCAGGACCACGCCAGCGGGCAAGTCAAGGGCTGCTGCACGGCATACCGAGGCGTCCTTGCGAGCGAAGCGGATCCCGCGCTCCAGCCATTTGACGAGATACGTGTTGCCATCGCTCGTGACCCTCCCGAGCGTGGCATCGAAGGGGATTGCGAAGGCCGGAACTTTGCGCGTATTGGAATTCGCGCACCACGCCTTCTCGTTGGTCAGGCGCGAGACGCAGATGAAGGGAATTCGGGACAACTCACCGAAGCCGCTGTACTGGAAGACGATGCTCTGGCCAGCGTATGGACCGTAGGCCGCGTCGCTCGGGACATCGAAGGTGACTTGAAGCGGTGCATCGAACCGAACGAACTCGCCGTTACTATCCTGCGCTCCGACGAACTGGTTGACGCTGGCCGGTCCGGTGGCCCACTGGTAGTAAATCTCCATGTCATCCACAGTGGACTCGCAATAGCTGTCCGGTTCGTCAGCGCACTTCGCTGCCGCGAGCGTCGGAAATAGTCGGCCGCTGCGGTTTCCCCACCAAGAATCCGGGGGGCCAGAGGATCCGGGTGTGTATGTCACAGCTTGATCGGCCGCGTCGATCAGCATCGCGCTGGCACGGTCTGTGTGATAATGGACCACGTTATCGGCCGGTGTCGCACCGACGTTGTTAATGCTCGCGGCGACGAAGGGCGAGGGTACCGATAGCGAGAAATAGCTGCTCAATGTAGCGGCCGTCGGACAATCGCGAAGGCAGAACAGGTTCTCGGGCAGCTCCGAGGGATACACCAGGTCCTGCTTGCGATAGGTGACAGTCACGGCTGCAGAGTCGAGCGGCGTGGTAACACTCTGCAAGCTGATGGACAGTTCAGCATCGAGCGACTGCGACCAGCCGAGCACACCGCCGCGACTCAGATAGGATGACAGCGGGACCACCTGTTCAGGCCCCATCGGACAAGGCCCCCCCTCGCACGTCCCGAACCCCATCGGCGTGACCTTGAAGACGCCGGCCGCTTCGTCCCAGTACTGCTCGTAAAGCAGGCCGGGGGAGAAGACTCCGGGCACCTGCTGGCTCGTGAACCTGATCTTGTCGATCGAGCGCAGTGTGCGAACCTGCCGCGTGTACTTTGTCAGCTTGCCGTCGGCTTTGACGAAGGTATACGGCGTGCTCGCCAGCACTTGCCCATCCACAAGGTCGATCTTGCGTACCGTCGTCCCGTTGGTCAGCAAGCCAGACGTTTGAGTTTCGGCGGACAGCCCGTAATAGCCGAGGTAACCGCGACGTGCAGGATCTCCGGCGCCGTATTCAAAAGAGAACCCGGAATTCCGCGTCACACGTTCGCCGCTCGTAGCGTCGTACAGGCCGTAGCGATACACCGAAATGGCAGCGTCGGGGTCACTGGCGTCGCGGCTGAAGCATTCGTCGCTCTCTGCATTGGCGCGTCGGAACAGCTTAGAGTCGTAGGAAAAGTCGAGGGTCGTGTCGAAGTACTGCCCATCGCTGCCTGCGATGTGCATGCGTCCGTTGCCAGTGGTGGCGCTGGAGGCATTCAGGCGCAGCGCAATGGTTTGAAAGAGCGGTCCAGAGCCATTATCGCGTTGCTTCGTTTGGAAATAGCGGATGCCATCGTCGCCGCCCTGCAGATAGCCCTCGGACAGGCAGTAAGGCCCGTTCTGGTAGAGGCCACAGAAATCTAGGCGAAACACACCGTAGGGCTTGGCGCTCGAAGGCGCTTCGGTGGCCGAGACGTGCACATCGATTCCCTTGTACCCGCCGTCCTCCTCTTTATCGATCCATATCCTCGAGATCATCGGGTCGTCGTTGGATGCGCGGCTGGCATCAACCACAGCGCTCAGAAGATTGCCGGGTTGAGCCGCATTGCTTTCCCCGCCGGCATCAGACGTCGCCGAGCCGACTTCGGCAGCGCACTTGGATTCATCGATCAGTGCGGTGTAGCTGCCCTGATTGACCAATGCTTCCGGGCGCGTCGCCGCGAGGATGCACGTGAGCCTGTTCACCTGGCTGATGCCTTCCGAAGTGACATCCTCGACAACGCTGGACTGAGGATCAGTGCTGTAGGCCGAGGTTGCAGGATCCACTGCGCCAACAAGCCCTGAGTAGCTTGCCAGAGACAGAACGAGGGACATTCGATACGTCTTCATCGAGTTTCTTCTGTGCGGTGACATCGTGGGGTTTCAGTCAGCGTTGATGAGCGTCACTACCGAGACGCTGCTGGGAATCGCGACGCCTTGAATCGGCGGTCCCGAAGGGTCGCCACCGGGCGGCGTTGGAGCCTCGGGTGTGGTCGGGCCCGAAGGATTGCCACCGACGGGTCCCCGATCGTCGGGCTTCGCGGGAGAACCAGCGCTGCCTCCACCACCGCAGGCGGCCAATGCAAGCAAGGCGACCAGCGTGCACAACACACGGCCAGGGTTTGCGGCGAGAGGTTTCATTCTCGAAACTCCACGAAAGATTGGGCAGCACGATCAGGACGCGGAATGCGCCACTGCTGGATTGGCTAGCGGCAGCTAGCGTTCAATCTTCATCCGGAACTATCCCTAGGTTGCGCCAGAAATACGCGAGATCGACAACCCGTCACAGATTGGCGAGATCTGCGTTCTCACTCAGAAAGCGGTCTCAGCGTTTCCCTCACTGCTCGAGTAGACGGCGTACATGAGCTGCGTTCCTGCAATGCGGTCGGGACACGTGCTCGTTAACTTGGTCCGGGTCTCCCAATTCATTGCAGAAGAGTCAGAAGCAAGGCGAACCCGACGGTGGACGAGAGCGATCTTTTGGAGACGATCGAGAAGCTCCGCAAAATCGTCCACAACCTAGGTGGGTGTCATTCAATCGGTGAAACGGAAACCGTCGTATACGAAGGACCGCGATATCACCTCGCAATCCCGCTCGCTCACGCCTTCGCGGCGCGCGACTTCATACCAGCGCGTCCGCACTTTCGCTTCTATCTCGTCGATCAGGCTGGTCGCCTCCTCTGGCGTGAGCAGGAAGCGGGCGCATTGCGAAATCAGATTCTGCGGGTCCTGCGGGTCGTCCGTGCCGGGTTTCGGTATTTCGGTTTTCCGAGG
>CAZBKC010000240.1:0-5544 GCA_964492345.1 uncultured Steroidobacter sp.
CCCCGCGCATCATGCAGATTCGCCGCAGCGGCGCGGGGTTGCCGCGCGATTGAAGCGCAAGAACGCTGACCAGCCAGCTGGAGGAATTGGCTGCGAACGTCTCCACTTTGGGCGACGGTAAGCTCACGGGTGACCCGCTGAAGTCGAGAGCGGAAGAACTCGCCAAGACAGCTCGCAGCCTGGCGTCGGACAGCGCGATTCTCGTGACAGCGGCCGAGAAGATCGTGCAGAAGTGACGAAGTATCGCTGAGGTGCATCAATTCGAGCGCGGATGCCCCCGCGCTCGGTGTTCACGATGCCTCGCTGCGCTCACTCGCCGACTACCACGCGAACCCGCGCGAGGTTGTTGACCTGGGTAAACGCGTCATCGGGATCGCCATTGCGTTGCGATGCGGCGCGCAGCACCGGGAAATACGTTCCGGGCTCGGTGTACGTATACGTAGCGGTCAGGTGCACCAACGGTTTGGAACGGCCGATCGCTGCATCGACGGGATAGTCGCCAACGCCCAGAAAGTCCCATTCCGCGGAGACCACCGTGCCAGCTCTCGGCGGCGTGGCGATCAGTGCGTGGAACGTGACCGTCTCGCCAACTGAAATATCGGCACGCTCGCGGCCATTGACCCACAGGTGAACGACCGGCTGCATGCCTCCGCGGAGCAGGGCCGCGGGCGGAACCTTCACCTGCGCTCCCTCCGCGATCCAGTAGCGCGTGCTGGCTGGAGGACGCGCGCCTTTCTCGACCCACGCCATCACGTCGCGCACTGTCTGCTGCAGCATGCCCGTGTAGTCGATGGTGCGCGCGTGGGCTGCGGGATTCGTTCCCGGGTTTCCATGCATGGCATGGTCGTTGTAGTAGAGGCGGAAACGCTCTTCGAATCTGTCGCCCAGACGCTTCCTCACCATTGTCCGATACCAGTCGGCGTACCAGGGCGTGGCATCGATATCCATCAGGTTGTTGACGACCGCCATCTTGCCGTTGAACGTGCCGTTCTCGACGCAGCCCGCCGACGAGGTGGCTCTCTCGAGGCCGGTGATGACGTCGCGCTGCACGTGGATCGGATCGCCGTTCCGATCCCGCCAGGCATTCCACGCATAGTAATCAGGCTCCCCGGCCGGTTGCTCGAACTGCGGGTCCTGGTGGCGGTTGTAGGACTGCAGGGCGATGACGAGCGAATTGTCGATGTGCACTTTGTCGCCGGTTGTCACATTGGCGAAGGGTGGGAAGCCGAAGCCGCCACCGAACGGAACGACAACGTTGCCCTGCACGGCGACGATCGGCCATTGGTCCCCGGCCTGCGAACCGGTATGAGCGATAAGGTCAGCGCCCGCGGCCTGGCTGGCTGGCGGCGCGCTGTCCAGGAGCAATCCGAAGCCGAGGTTGGAGAGCACGGTACGCGCCCCCGGTGGGTCCTGAACACGCACGCTGGCGAGCGATCCGAACGGGTCGTCGAAGCCTGCGTAGCCGGGCAAGTTCCAGAAGTCGTAAGCGTAGGTGGGATCCTGAATTGGCACTTCGAGAGCGGTCAGCGTCAAGGCCCCTTGCGTCATGCTCGCGTAGTCCCACCAGCCGCGCGGCGGGAAGCCGAATCGTGTGGCTTCGCGCAGCGCTTGCGCTTGCTCCTCGTTCAATGTTGCGTAGGGGTTACCGCTGCCGCCGGGATCGATCGCGTCCATCACGTCCGGGAACTTGTTGGCCCCAGTGTCGCGTATCAGACGCAGAGCGTGGATTCGCACGTTGTAGGTGTATGGCGTTGCCATGTGGTTGGCCATGATGAAGGGCACGCCGCCGTCCCAGATACCCCTGGTCTGCTGCATGGTGCAGATCGTCATATACGAGCCGCCGCTGCCGCCGTAGATGTAGCCGTACGGGCGATGTTTGCCGTGCGACCTGGCGTAGAAATCGTTGGCGACGATCCTTGAGTACTTGGCTGCCGCCGTGTTCACTCGATAACCACGGATCGATGTGTCCGCTGCGCCGATCGGCAGCGGCAGGAGAGGATTCTCCGATCCACCCAGGTTGGTAGCCACGAGGTAGGCGCCGCTTGCAAAGGCAAAGGCAGGGTTGCGGTTGGTCTCGTTGGTGGTGGTCTGGTGCGTCGGTCCCAGGATGAACCGACGCTTGTACTGCTCAGGCGGTGGCAGGTAGAACGCGAAGCGGGCATCCGTACCTGCGAAGTAGCCGTGCATGTAGGTATGCGGCGAGGGAGTAATGCGCTCCTCGACGAGGTCGATGACCGGCCTATTGAAACGCGGATCGATGCACTTGTCGGTGATGACGAGGGGATCACCTGTGCACATCCCGGGTGGAGTTTCTTTCGGGTGCGACAAGCCCCACCAGGACGCAACTCCACCCGGGATGTGCGCAGGTGGAGTTGCTTTCGGGTGCGACGAGCTCCACCCGGACGCGAGCATCAGCGCCACCGCCAACAAGCCCTGAAACAAGCCCTGAAACGAGCCCTGAGTCGACCACCGAAGCCCCGCCGAGAGCGACCGATCCTCAGAGGGTGGCTTGTTCGCTTTCGTCATGGTCGTCTCCTACGCCGTGTTTCGGGTTCTCGGGCGCCGATGCAGGTGACTCGAATGGATCGTCCTAACCACTACCCTGGAGTGCGATCCGGTTCCGCAGACCACCCGCGAGCAAGGCAATGCATGGAGTTCGGGAGATAAGAGATAACGTTGATGATGCAACGGAGTGATCCCGTCGCCTCGGCGGAACGTAGGACTCGCATCCAAACTGCGTCTATAAGTATCCTCCGAACGCTGGCGGTGTACGGACTACCGGACTGCCAGGACATCGATTTCCCTTCAAACGGCCAGTAATTGCCGCCGCCTGGTTTCGTCCACTGACCGCTCCGGTCGGACGAATCAAGCGAGGGAAGGCATTCACTCGAGAAGAGATCGTCGCGCGCTGGACGAAGATCTTCGGCACACCGGCCTGCATTGTTCGCTCGACGAAGCCGGCCTGCTCACCGCGATGGCGTACGTCTACCTGAATCCGATCCGTGTCAGCGGTCAAATTGGCCCGGAATACGCAATTGCAAACCTGACACCGGACGCGCAGGATCTTTCCCGACTGTATGCCATGTTTCTGAAAGAGAATCCGAGGTGTCGCATGGAACCGCAGAGCGCAGGTCTGGACAATGGTCGGCTGACTACGGCGACCGACTTTGTCGAAGAGGGTACGCCGCATCCTAAGTGGGAGTGGGCGGCCAGTCGCGTCCGGCAACGACGTGATCTGTGTGATCAGCGTGCCAGGGCCCACGACCAGAAAGCGGTCTTCTGGCAGAAGTGTTCGGCTCCGCTTGCATGGGTGACAGCAGTACTCGCCGCGCTCAGCGCCTTGTTGGTGGTCGCAAATGTCAGCCTGGCGGCGATGGCATTGACCATTCTGACGGCCATCGCGGCGGCGACGGTCGCGGCGTTTCAACCGGCAGAGGCAGCCAAATCACACCGCGCGGCAGCGACGGCATACGAGCGTCTCGCACGCAAGCTCGATGATGCCGAGGCGCTGGACCTGGGCGATTCCAAACTGCACATTCCGCCAGAGAAGATCGGCCCGATCCGGACGGAAATTGCGCGGCTCGAGGAGGAACTCGGCGCGATCGAACTGAGTCATCCGCCAGTGTCGAGCTACAAACAACGCAAGGATGCTGGCTCTCTCGATCTGACTCATCCGTCAACATCGAACCTCAAATATCCACACAGCGCCTTCCACTGAAGCGCAACCCCGCGGCGGCGGCACTACGTCGCAAACGGCTGTCTTCGGTGCCGGTGCGCGATTGCCGCGCAGCGTCACGTGATAATGCGCGCCGGGGACATGAAGTCGCGGTTTCCTTGGCATCCTTGCCTCGTGGTGAGTGCGAGGGCAACCAGGCTACTGGTACCGTCGATCTCAGTGGACACACATCGATTTCTATCGGAACTGCCCGCGCAATTGGGCGTGCCGCTCTCGCGCCTGTCGTGTGCGGATCTTGCCCGCGAGGTCTGCCGCAGTGGGATCGTGGCCACGATCAGCGGCAAGACAATCTGGCGCTGGCTGCACGAAGACGCTATCCGACCGTGGCGACATCGCTGCTGGATCTTTCCGCGCGACCCGGGATTCGCGGCCAAGGCGGGACGCATCCTGGATCTGTATGCACGAGGTTTGGGAGGGCGAGCCGCTGCGGCCTGGTGAATTCGTGCTCAGCACGGACGAGAAAACCAGCATCCAGGCGCGCATTCGCCGTCACGCCAACCTGCCTGTGCGTCCGCGACAGGCGGCCCGCATCGAGCACGAATACACGCGCGGCGGTGCCTGGGCCTATCTGGCGGCACTGGATGTTCATCGCGCCAAGATCCACCTCCAGGCTCAGCCGAGCTTGCCGGTGGCGGCGTGATCTCATACGTTGCCGAACTTATGAACCGGTGTACTTAAGTAGACAGCTGAATCGATGCGTGTCCAGTAGCACTGTTGCAGCTGATAGCTACGGTGCAGTCACGTACTGGACAACGAGCCGGAAGTTATGCAGTCCGGCATAGCAATCGAGCCGATTACCAGGCTCGCCGAGACTGACGTCGCAGGCGCTAACAGCCACCGTCGAGGGACGGACCACGAAGCCCCGGTTGGGCTTTTCGTCGGGGCTGATCAGCCATTGCTGCACGATGGCGGAGACGTCGTATTCATAGGACCGATCGGCACGAAGCATGCGGACCCGCGGATCCGGGACGCTGGTCATGTGAGTCCGGAAATCAGAATCCTCCCCCCAGGGCGTAGTGACACGTTCCACCCCACTGATGACCTCACAACGGGGATAGTAGCGGTGGCGATCTGATGGATCGGCCTGGAAACTCAGATAGGCCGCCGTCACTCGCCCCTTGTCTGGCGGGATACTGCTGAGATCAAAGCGCACCACGCCATTCATGTAATTAACGGCTTGTTGGTTTCTCACGTGGTATACGCCTTCGTAACCGACTCCTATGGTCGGCGCCAGACCCAGAAATGGCGGCGGAACGATCGCGCCGGTAACCAGAGACCCCGGGAAGCGGTCGCAAACTCTGACATCGGTTGTTACGAACGTCGCTGATTGCACCGGCGTCAGATTGAGCGTTTCGATGCTCAATCCGCAGGCTGCAAGCACAAGGGGACAAGCCAGAACGGCGATGGCGGCAGGTATTCGGTCTACGAAGATCATCTGCTTCCTCACGTCGGCAAAGGCAGGTCTGTCGGAAACCGTCGCCGATTACAGTACGATGATGCGTCGGAAACTATTGTCCAAAAGTCCTCTGCGGTCTTCGGTGCCGGTGCGGGGTATCGGGGTTGCTAAAAAGGTGAAACGGCGGCACCACCTTGCATACCCACCAATCAGGGTGCGACTTCGAGATTGATGGGATGTCCAATGGTACGCAAGGCCAGCGTGTATTCTGTCCACACTCTCGCATCGGCCGGAATCATCATTTCAATGCGTGCCGCGTGACTGTTCGATTCGTTCGAATGGTGGCCTTCAATGTTATCGCGCTGACGGCATCGCTCGCTGATCCGAGCCGCGCCGAGGAGGTCGCGAACCC
>CAZBKC010000241.1:0-5514 GCA_964492345.1 uncultured Steroidobacter sp.
CATGATTGCCGCTCAGCAACACCTGCGGCACCGCGCGATCCTCGAACACTTCCGGTCGCGTGTAGTGCGGCCAGTCGAGCAGTCCGGCAACGAACGAATCCTGTTGTGCGGATTCATCATCGCCGAGCACGCCTGGCAGCAATCGCACGACCGCGTCGATCAGCACCAGTGCCGGCAGCTCCCCGCCTGACACCACGTAGTCGCCGATCGACACGCATTCGTCGATCTCCGTCGCCAGCAGGCGCTCATCGACTCCTTCGTAGCGTCCCGCCAGCAGCAGCAGCCCGGGCAGTTGCGAAAGTTCGCGGGCCCTGGCCTGCGTCAGCGTCTCGCCATCTGCTGCCAGATAAATCCGGCGGCTGCCTTCCGGGAGCCTGGCCCGCGCCGCTCTCAACGCAGTGCGTGTCGGCTCGACCTTCAACACCATTCCCGGGCCACCGCCGTAAGGGCGGTCGTCGACCGTCTTGTGCGCGTCCTCGGCAAATGCGCGCGGCGAACTCGCCGCAACGCTCACCTGTCCACGCTCGATCGCCCGGCCCAGCACGCCGACCCGAACGGCCTCAGTGATGAACTCCGGGAACAGCGTCACCACTTCGATGCGCATTCCCACCCCTCACCCAAACGGCTTCAGCCTGCTTCCCCTCTCCCGGTCGCCAGGAGAGGGCTAAGGGTGAGGGCTTCTCACCAGTCGGCCGACCAGTCGAGCACGATGCGACGTGCATCCAGCTCGACCTTCACAATCCTGTCCTTCACGAACGGAATCCAGTGTTCCTGTTCGCCGCGGACGATCAACACCGTTCCGCCAGGCGTCGATCTGAAGTGATCGACCCGACCGAGCGGCTCACCCGATGCTGACACCGCGTCGATCCCTTCCAGGTCGCTCAGGTAGTACTCACCCGGCTCGGGCGGCGGCATTTCGCTGCGCCACACACCGATTTCGAGGCCAACCTTCAGCCGGGCCTCCTCGGGCGATTTCAGTCCTTCCAGCTTCGCGAGCACTCCTTTGTCGGTGACCCGCGCTTCCTCAACGATGGCCGGCTGCCACTGATCGGGCCTGCCGACTTGCCACACTTCGTACCCGAGGATGTTCTCGACCGGCTCGGTATACGACTTGATCTTGACCCAACCCTTGACCCCGAAAGTCCCCGCGATCTTTCCGAGAATGACGATCCGGTCTGAGGCTTGCGCCGGCGTCGTCACGACCTATGGATGCACGGGCAACGGGAAGAGAACAAATCAGGTTTCAGGCTGCGACAGCCTGCTTGCGATGCTTGGAGACCAGCTCGGCAACGCGATCGGAGGGCTTGGCGCCCTTGTCGAGCCAGTAGTCGACACGTCCCAGATCGAGCTGCAGCCGCTGCTGCTTGCCCGTCGCGATCGGGTTGAAATAGCCGATCTGCTCGAGAGCCGGGCCACCCTGGCGCTTACGGCTGTCCGTAACGACGATGTGATAGAAGGGCTGCTTCTTCGCGCCGCGACGCGTGAGCCGGATCGTAACCATGGATAAAGCCTCAGAAATACAGGGATGAGGGCGAGAGCCCCGGAAAAGGGCGCGAATGGTACTGAATCAGAGGCTTACTAGCAAACGGGTCCGCGGCCATCGAGCCCAAATCAGCAAACAACCGACCGTCCCTTCTTCCATTCTGGCCAGCAGACCAGCGACCAGTCGGCCAGTCGGCCAGTCGGCCCCTGGCCTCACATCCCCGGCAGTCTCCCCCCAAACGCCCGCATCATCTTCGCGAGCCCGCCGCCCTTGCTCATGCTCTTCATAACCTTCTGCATCTGAAGGTAATTTTTCAGAAGTTTGTTGATCTCGGAGACATGTACGCCCGACCCGGCGGCGATCCGGCGCTTGCGGGAGGCGTCGATGTTCTTGGGGTATCGCCTCTCCCTCGGCGTCATGGAACGGATGATGGCGACCTGGCGCTTGATTTCCTTCTCGTTGCCCTGGGGCAGGGCCCCTGCTTTTGCCGTCAGGTGGGCAGGCAGCTTGTCCATGAGGGCGTTCAGGCCGCCCATACGCTCGACCTGGAGCAACTGGTCGTGCAGATCCTCCAGGTCGAAGTCCTTGCCGGACTTCATCTTGCGGGCGAGCTTTTCGGCCTGCTCGCGGTCGACGGTCTTCTGGACGTTTTCGACGAGGGCCAGCACGTCGCCCATGCCGAGGATGCGCGAAGCCACGCGCTCTGCCTGGAACACTTCCAGCGCGTCCGTCTTCTCGCCGGTACCCATGAACAGGATCGGCTGACCCGTGATCTGCCGGACGGACAGCGCTGCGCCGCCGCGTGCGTCGCCGTCGGTCTTGGTCAGCACCACGCCGGTCAGATTCAGCGCGTTGCCGAAGGCGCGAGCCGCGTTGACCGCATCCTGGCCCGCCATGCTGTCGACGACGAACAGTGTTTCCGTCGGATTCACGGCCGCGCTGATGTCACGGATCTCGCTCATCATCTCGTCGTCGACGTGCAGGCGTCCGGCGGTGTCGACGATGAGCACGTCGTACAGCGATTGCTTCGCCTCCGTCAGCGCTTCGCGCGCCAGCGTCAGGGCCGGCTTTTTCGGATCGGACGGATAGAAGGCGATATCGAGCTGTCCAGCAAGCCGTTCGAGCTGCAGGATCGCGGCGGGACGATAGACGTCCGTACTCGCCAGCAGCACCTTCTTCTTTTCGTTCTCCTTGATCCACTTAGCCAGCTTGCCGGCGGACGTCGTCTTGCCCGCGCCCTGCAGACCGGCGAGCAGGACCACGACCGGCGGCTGCGCGCGCAGGTTGATCGGACGCACGCCCGCGCCCATCAGTGCAATCAGTTCGTCGTGGATGATCTTTATCAGCGACTGACCCGGCGTCAGGCTCTTTTCGATCTCCATCCCGACGACCTTGCCGCGGATGGCTTCGATGAACGTCTTCACTACCGGCAGCGCGACGTCGGCTTCGAGCAGCGCCATGCGCACCTGGCGCAGGGTATCGCCGATGTTTTCTTCGGTCAGACGCCCGCGACCGCGCAGGCTTTCCATGACGCCCTGCAGGCGTTCGGTCAGTTTGTCGAACATCGGCGGAAAATCCGGAAGGAAACAGCAAGGAGCGACAGGCTACAGGCTGCGGCCGGAGACGACCAGACAACGCACCTTCAATCTTCCCGCGGCAGCCTGTAGCCTGTAGTCCGTAGCTTCAAGTTGAGAACAACGCCCCCCGTGCTTTCCATCGTCGTGCTCGCCTGCTACCTGGCCTGCGCCGCCTGGCTGGCTTCCAGCGTGTATCGCGCGGAACGTCATGCCGCGCGCAGCCAGCGAATCACCGGACTGGCGCTCGGCGTGCTCGCCGTGATCACTCACGCCGCGTTTCTCTGGCGGGCGATGTTCGCGGCGCCGCAACTGGCGCTCTCGGTGGCGGAAATCGCGTCCCTGATCGGCCTGATCATGGCGGTGATCGCACTGGTCGTTTCCTGGCAGCGCCCCCGCTTCGCCGGCATCGGCGCCGTGCTGCTGGCGGCCGTGGGCATCTTCGCCGCAACCACCGACGAAGGCGCGCGCTCGTTCGCGCTCAAGGAACACAACTGGGAACTCGCCGCGCATATCGTTCTCTCGACGATCGCCTACGCCCTGCTCGCCACGGCAGCGGCGATGGCCATCGCACTCGCCCTGCTGGATCGTCGCCTGCGCAGCCGTCAGCCGCTCGGCTGGCTGTCGATCCTGCCGTCGGTCGAAGCACTGGAAACCGCGACCTTCCAGGCCATCGGCGTGGGCTTCGCCATTCTCACGCTGGCGCTTTTCAGCGGCTTCATCTTCGTCGAAGACCTGTTCGCGCAGGATCTCTCGCGCAAGACCATTCTTTCGTGCCTTGCCTGGATCGTGTTCGCCATCCTGCTGTTCGGCCGCTGGCGTTTCGGCTGGCGCGGTCGCACGGCCGTGCGCTGGACCTTGAGCGGATTCGTCCTGCTGGTACTTGCCTACTTCGGCTCCAGGATCGTCCTCGAATCCATTCTCGGACGGCACTGGGGGTGACTATGAACGAAGCGTATAGCGGATGGCGGATGGCGGATGGTGCGCTGACGCGTGCTTCGCGCTTCTCGGTTGCGTCTGTGTCGTCCCTCCGACTGTCCGCTATCCGCCATCCGCTATCCGCTTCTCTCTCCAATGGATCCTGACAGTATCGACTGGCCCGTCTCCTGGGCCACCCCTGTGATCACGATTCTGGCTCTGGTCGCCTTGTCAGCCATCGTGGCCGCTGTTGAAGCGGCCTTCCTGAATCTGAACCGCTATCGGCTGCGCAACCTGGCCCGTATCGGCAATCGCAAGGCGCGACGCATAGAACTTCTCCTGGCCCAATCGGATCGGGTGACCGTCAGCTTTCTGCTGTGCCGCACAGCACTGCATGCGACCGCTGCAGCGATTGCCGGTGCCTTCGCCGTGCATTTCGGCGGCACCGTCGTCCTTGCCCTCACCATCACAGGTGTCGTGCTGCTGATCATGGTCCTGGGCGATCTCGTGCCAAGAGCGTTCGGTGCACGCTTTCCGGAACGCATCGTATTGCCCATCGCATGGCTCTGCTCCGGGATCTTCCGTGTTCTCCAACCGCTGACGTGGCTCATCGAGAAATTATCCAACGGCTTCCTGCGCAGCATCGGCATGACGCCCACTGCGGGTCGATTGCTCAGCACCGACTCGACTGACGCACCCTCCGGCTTTGCAGCCGCGCATACGCACCAGCGCATGCTGGCGCGCATCCTGGAACTGCAGTCCGTGACCGTCGAGGACATCATGATCCCGCGCAGCGAGATATCGAGCGTGGACATCAACGACGACTGGGATTCGATCCTCGATCTGCTGCGCACCACGCCGCATACGCGCCTGCCGCTGTGCGAAGGCAACCTCGACAATGTCGTCGGCATGCTGCACATGAAGAAGGTGGCCCATGCACTCGCGCACGGGGCGCTGTCGCGCGCGATCCTGTTGCAGATCGCACGGGAACGCGAAGCGTACTTCGTGCCCGAAGGCACGACGCTCGACGTGCAGCTGCAGAATTTCCAGCGCGACCGGCGGCGCATCGCGCTGGTAGTCGACGAATACGGCGACATCCGCGGCCTGGTCACGCTCGAAGACATCCTCGAAGAGATCGTCGGCGAATTCACCAGCGATCCCGGCACCCTGCATCGCGACATCCACCGCGATGCGGACGGCAGCTATGTGGTGAACGGTGCGGTCAACGTGCGTGTACTGAACCGCACGCTCGGCTGGTCATTGCCCGTCACCGGGCCGCGCACGCTGAACGGATTGATCCTCGAATATCTGGAGAACATTCCCGAGCCGGGGACATCCCTCAGGATCGGCCCGCTGTCCATCGAAATCCTGCAGGCCGTCGACAATGCCGTAAAAACCGCCCGCATCAGGCCAGTTGCGGAAAAAGAGGAAGACGAAGATTTCACACAGAGATCACAGAGTACACAGAGATGAATGGCACCAAGTTAACCGGTCTTGGCGGATTCGAGGGGTATCAAGGGAGTAAGTGCTTGATTGAAC
>CAZBKC010000242.1:0-5514 GCA_964492345.1 uncultured Steroidobacter sp.
GCTTTGCGTTCCCTCCTCGCTCGCCTGCTCCGCCTCACCGGCTGGCTGTTGCTGAGCTGGTTCGTCGTCACGATTCTCCTCGTGCTGCTCCTGCGCTGGATCGATCCGCCCACCTCCGCCTTCATCCTGCGCGAACGTATGATCGCCGCGCAGGCCAATCCGTCGTACGCCATAAAACAGCGCTGGGTGGACTGGGAACAGATTTCGCCGCAGATGAAGGTCGCCGTGATCGCCTCCGAAGACCAGACCTTCCCCGATCACTACGGCTTCGATTTCAAATCGATCGACAAGGCACTCGACGAACGCGAACGCGGCCGTCGCGTGCGCGGCGCAAGCACGATCTCGCAACAGGTCGCGAAGAACCTGTTCCTGTGGCCAGGCAAGAACTGGATCCGCAAGGGCCTGGAAGCTTATTTCACGCTGCTGATCGAAACGCTGTGGCCGAAGCAGCGCATTCTCGAGACCTATCTCAATGTCGCGGAGTTCGGCAAGGGCGTGTTCGGCGTCGGCGTCGCGAGCGACACGTATTTCAGGAAGCCCGCGGCACGACTGAATGCCTACGACGCTGCGTTGCTTGCGGCGGTGCTGCCCAATCCGAAACGCCTGCGTGCGAACGCACCATCGAACTACGTGCGTTCGCGACAGCAATGGATCATCGGGCAGATGCGGGGCCTGGGCGGAACGGCGGTGCTGCAGAAGCTGGACTGAAACCCAGCTCAGCAGAGAGGAATAGCCAGGCAAGCACTGCCACACATCACGCAAACGGATCAACCACTGTCAATCCCACTGTTGCGAAATGATCGGTATTGCGCGTAACCAGTTTGAGTCCGTGCGTCAGCGCCGTGGCGGCAATCTGCTTGTTCAGTGCAGGGCATGATCGTGTTTGTCTGCGTCTGAAAAGAAACGCAGGACTTTCTCGCTGGCCTTCACACCCTTTCGCAGCTCGCTGACAACGTCCGTGTCGATCAGGTACAAGGTCGGGATATGAACACCTGGAAGCGTTGGCTGCCCGGACTGCAGATACTGGGTCAGTACAAAGCCAGCTGGCTTCCGCACGATTTCATGGCCGGCCTGGTGCTGACCACGATGCTGGTGCCGGTCGGAATCGCCTACGCAGTGGCTTCGGGCGTCCCGGGTATCTACGGCCTGTACGCCACAATCGTCCCATTGCTCGCCTACGCGCTGTTCGGTCCGAGCCGAATTTTGGTGCTGGGGCCGGATTCCTCACTCGCCGCAGTGATTCTCGCGGTCGTGGCGCCGCTCTCGGGTGGCGACCCGGTACGGGCCGTGACACTGGCGAGCATGATGGCGGTCGTGGCTGGGCTCGTGTGCATACTCGTCGGCATCATGCGCCTCGGATTTGTCACTGAGCTTCTGTCGAAGCCAATCCGCTACGGCTACATGAATGGCATCGCACTCACGGTTCTGATCAGCCAGCTCCCCAAGCTGTTCGGCTTCTCGATCGACGGCGTCGGGCCGCTGCGCGACCTCGTCACGATTTCAGGTTCAGTGTTGGGCGGCCAGGTCAACTGGACCGCGTTTGCAGTGGGCGTCGCCACGCTCGCGGTGATCCTGCTGCTCAAGCCCTACAAACGGGTTCCGGGCATCCTGATTGCGGTAGTAGGTGCGACAGTCGCGGTCGGTGTGCTCGGTCTTGACCAGGAAGCCGGGGTGAAAGTGCTCGGCCCGCTGCCCCAAGGTCTGCCGTCGTTCGCCCTGCCCTGGATCAGCTTCGCCGACCTCGGCCAAGTGCTGATCGGTGGCAGCGCCGTCGCCATGGTTGCATTCGCCGACACCAGCGTCCTGTCACGCACATATGCGAGCCGGACTCGCACGTCGGTCGATCCGAACCAGGAAATGATCGGTCTGGGCGCCGCCAACTTGGCTGCCGGACTCTTCCAGGGGTTTCCGATCAGCAGCAGCTCATCGCGCACCCCCGTCGCCGAGGCGGCGGGCGCAAAGACGCAACTCACCGGCGTGGTCGGTGCGGTGGCCGTCGCTTTGCTACTGCTGCTGGCTCCCAACCTGCTCGAGGACCTGCCCAGTAGCGCCTTGGCAGCAGTTGTGATTGCGGCGGCGATCGGCCTGTTCGAATTCGCAGATCTACGTCGCATTTTCCGTATCCAGCGCTGGGAGTTCTGGCTTGCCGTTCTCTGCTTCGCCGGCGTCGCCACCTTCGGCGTGATTCCCGGCATCGGTCTGGCGATCGTCATTGCGGTCGTCGAATTTCTGTGGGACGGCTGGCGGCCACATCACGCCGTGCTGGGCCGAGTTGACGGTGTACGCGGCTATCACGACATCAAACGCTATCCCGACGCTCGGCGCGTACCCGGCCTGGTGCTGTTCCGCTGGGACGCACCTTTGTTCTTTGCCAATGCCGAGTTGTTTCACCTGCGCGTGCGTGAAGCAGTGGCGCAGTCGGCGACGCCGGTCCGGCGGATCATCGTAGCCGCCGAGCCGGTTACCAGCATCGACGTGACTTCAGCGGACATGCTCGGCGAGCTGGAACAGGAGCTGCGCGCATCAGGCATCGAACTTCAGTTCGCCGAAATGAAGGACCCGGTCAAGGACAAGCTGAAGCGCTTCGAGCTGTTCGAGAGCTTCGGTGCCGCGAGCTTCCATCCAACCATAGGTGCCGCTGTCGACGCCTACCTCGAAGAACATTCAGTGAATTGGAAACCATAGCGCGCTGCAGGCAGCGTGCGGTGGCGCGCGCCTGAGCGCAGCCGTTGAACGTCCGCTGCCGTGGTCGTTCAGACCTTCTGCCCCGCTTCAACCTGTGACGGAACATACGAAATCCCGCATCCCCCCAGGCCGCAATAGCCACCGGGATTTTTAGCCAGATATTGCTGGTGGTAGTCCTCGGCGTAATGGAACGTCGGCGCGTCGAGGATCTCGGTCGTGATCGGCGCGGCGTGCCCGGCCTTGCTCAGCGCTGCGCCGTACGCCGTGCGGCTCGCTTCGGCGGCGGACTTCTGTCCGGCGTCGAATGTGTAGATGCCGGATCGATACTGCGTGCCGACATCGCCGCCCTGCCGCATGCCCTGCGTCGGGTCATGGCTCTCCCAGAAGACCTTGAGCAGATCCGCGTAGTCGACATCTCGCGGGTCATAGACGACAAGGACCACTTCGTTGTGCCCGGTATAACCGCTGCACACTTCTTCGTAGGTCGGATTGGGCGTCGATCCGGCGGCATAACCGACGGCCGTGCTGTAAACACCCGGCAACTGCCAGAACTTGCGCTCCGCCCCCCAGAAACAACCGAGCCCGAACATCGCCTGCTGCAGGCCTTCGGGAAATGGCGGCACGATGCGATTGCCGTTGACGTAATGCTTCACCGGCACGGGCATGGCGGTCGAACGACCGGGAAGCACGTCGGCCGGATCGGGCATCTGGGCTTGCTTGCGGAATGAATACATGGCGACCTCGCTGGGAGAAGAACCGGCCGGGCGTCAGCCTACGAAGATGCCCGCGCCGGAGCAACGCTGTGCCTGGCTGCCTGCTGCCTGAGTGTTCGAGGTCTATAGATCAGGTCTGCCTGGGGCGTTTTCCAGCCGATGAGTTGCTTGAGATTTTCTTCGGTCAGAATCTATCCCGATCAACAGGATGGATCCCCGCCTTCGCGGGGATGACCTCAGTAAAGCAGGCCTAGTGCGCGGCGGCGAAGGCCGGTCGCGAGGCACTTTCGTCGCTGGATAGCCAGCCTGCATTGCTTCCAGTGATCTGCCCCATGAACACCGGCATTTCTTCGGCATGACGACAGGCGCGCGGCGTCAGGCCGTGGAAACGCCGCAGTGCACGAAACAGCGTCGAGCGCGAATCGAAGCCGACTTCCTTGACCACTTCATCGACCTGGCGCTGGCTGCTGCGCAGCAGCCGCGCCGCAACGGAGGTGCGCTTGCGCTGCAGGTATTCGTGCGGCGTGACTTCGTGAATCTGCTTGAACAGACGCAGGAAATGATGTCGCGACAGGAAGGCCGCACCCGCCATGTCGCTCAGCATCAGCGGCTTCGCGTAGTTCGTATGGATGAAATCCGTCGCGAGCGATACGCGCCGCAGGATTTCCCGCCGCGTCGACGCCCGCCGGACCGGGATCTGCCGCACCCGCGCCAGCAGATGCCGATGATTGATCAGCAGCCGCTCGAGCAGGAACGCGAGCTGTTCCTCGTACCACAGCGCATCGTCCAATCCCATTTCGCAGTGCCGCCGGATGAACAGCAACACCGGCGTGACGCTGCGATCGTGCGTATGCAGGTGCGGCGCGAACGGCAGCGCCGGTCCGGCTGCAATCTCGCCGTTCTCCAGCATCCGGTCATCGGGCGTCGTCAGCGCATCGAGCACTTCCTCGGGCATGCCCGGACGGAACAGGATGGTCAGCGAGTGAACATTACGGGAAGCGCGTATACGCACCGAGAGCGGCCCGCCCGACGACAACAGCCACGTATCGTCGTCGACCACGATGCGCCGGCCGTCGACAGCGACCTCCTCGCTGCCGTGCCAGGCACTGAGCAGTGCATGACGCCGGCCGTCGAGCGTGTAGTCGACCGCCTGCGTGTTCAGATCGACGATGACACAGTCTTCGTTTCCCGCTCGTGCGGCCAACGTGCTGTCCTGAAGTTCCTGTGTTCTGCGAACGATCATCCGTCCTGTGCTCCCCATGTGCGCCTGCCGCGCGCTTAGATGACAACGCCAGATCGCGGTATACAAGCGACTTACGACCATGAGATGCACGTATGCGACGAAAGGTTTCGGCACTCGCGATGGTTGATGCCTGCAACACACAAAAAAGCCATGGATGAGACAAATCGCAACGAATGCGCGCAGATGTATCGATATCCGGTTGTGGCCCGAACGCGAAAGCAGGACGTCGCATCGTCAGTATTCGATGTACGACCGTTAACCCAATGGCACTTGCTTAACGAGTTGAGGGTTGAGGGTTGACGGTTGACGGCCAGAAAAATGCCTTCCTTATCCGACCGTCAACCGTCAACGGACAACTGTCAACCCGCTTAACTAAGCGCCATTGCCGTTAACATGACAGTCGTAATCGTCCACGGCAGCGGATTGCGGACAGATCGGCGCTTTGTGCTGCTGTCAGCCGACCGGACAATCGGTACGCTGGCGGCTATCATCGCCACGTCGCATCACCCATCGTCCGATCATGCCCATCTGCCACGAACACAACCTCGCCGCCCCCATTCCGGGCAAATGCCCTTTCGGCATCCGGGTCCGGCTGCGCTCCACCGACCCGTTCCGGAATCTGGTCGGCAACGACTGGAACCGCGAACACTGGTTCGCCACCCGCGAAGAACGCGATGAAGCCCTGCAGGAGATGAGCGGCCGCTATCTCTATTTCCGCCCGGGCGATCAGCCGTCGCTGGAGTTCGAGAAGGTGGATAGATGAGGGATCAGGGGATAGGAGAATAGGGGGTAGGGGATAGGGGGTAGGGGATAGTCAGAGTCAGAGTCAGAGTCTGACTACCCCCTACCCCCTACCCCCTGATCACTGCTTCT
>CAZBKC010000243.1:0-5507 GCA_964492345.1 uncultured Steroidobacter sp.
GAGGGGGCGGAAAAGCAGCTACGCACAGCAGCTATCGGCTTAATGCAGTGCCATTAGGCTAAAGCCAGCCCCACAGGCAGGAGGCAGTGCCGGAATCCACGAACGCGGACCTATTCGCCGCCGACCGCGCGTTTGAGTTCTTCCGGCGGATCCGCCAGCAGCTCCAGTTGCATCGATGAGTCCGATGCCGTTGGCGCCTCAGCCACCGACGGCAGATCGAATGGCAGCGACACCTGCGGCGAGACTTCTTGCGGCGCGATTTCGAGATCGATGGCGGGCATCGACGCGACCGTCGCGGCTTCCGGCTGGCGCATCGTTTCGACGTCCGGAGCAGGCGGCGGCTCGACGGGCTTCACTGCTTCGACAACCTTCGCGGATTCAGCCACAGGCATCGACGCGATGGCTGCAGTTGCGACGGTGGGCTCCGGCGCCTTCTGCGATGTGATCGCCGGCTGCGACGGATCGGTCTGCAGTTCCTCGGGCGTCAGCAGATCTTCCACTTCATCGGTGATACCGCGAGCCCGCTCGTTCATCACCGCATTGCCGGACGACTTCGCATGGGCCTGGTCTGACTCGAAGATCTCGAGCACGTCGCCTTCACGCGGCGGCGGCGCTTCGACCACCGGTGCCGGTTCCGGCTCGGGCTTGTACTTCTTGTAAGCCACCTTCGAGGCTTCGACGCGCGATTCGATCGAATCCGGATCGGCAAGGTCCGTGCTCGACACCAGATCGACCGTCTTCGATTTCGACGTCACTGCCGCGACGATCTGCATATCCGCCGGCGGCGCCGGGATCGACGCATCGATTTCCTGAGCGGGCACGATCTCGGACGCCAGCGCCTGACGCCCGACAATATCGAAATAAAGCTGCAGGTACTTCTGCATCGCGCGAACCGGCACGAAATGCGTCAGTGCGTGCTTGCGTGCGCCCTGCGCCATGAACACGCGACGATCAGCCGGCAACTGCATGATGCGGGTGATGCCGCGAATGAATGCCGCAGGACTGCCGGGCTCGACGGCCACGCCGAACTGGCCGATGACTTCGCCCTGCGCGCCCATGCCGGTCGCAACGCAGGGAATGCCGCACTGCATCGCCATCACCAGCGTCATGCGGGCACTGTCGGTCAGCGAACTCGAACAGGCGACATCGCAGGCGTTGAAGAACGACGACAGATCCGACCATTCGCCCAGCAGATGTGTACGCGTGCCCATGACACCGCCACCGACCAGCGCCATGAGCGGGCCGTTGCCCTTCTGGATGCCGTGACCGGCCAGCAGCAGCGCAATGTTCGGATTCGTCTTGATCAGTTCGCCCACCGCCTTGATGAGCGTGGGATGGTCATGCTGGGTCTGGAAGGGCGCGGCCATGCCGATAACGAAAGCGTCGCCGCCGAGGCCGAGCTGTTCGCGGATTTTCTTGCGCGCGGCGAAATCCGGCTTGAAGCGCGTCGGATCGACACCGGGCGCGACGACGACGTGATCGCCTTCGGGAAAGCCGGCCCGTCGATGCAGGATGGCGGAAGCTTCCGAGGTGTACACGATGCGATCTGCCTTCGCCGAAAATTTCGCCAGCCACTTGAGTTTCTGGCGATCGATCAACCCGGCGTTCTTCGGCAGCGGCGCAGTTTCGCCGACACTCCATACGACTTTCGGCTTCCAGTCGCAGCGTGAACGCAGCGCCAGCGTCACGAGCTGCGCGGTGTGGCCCCACGCCTGGATCACGTCGGGACGAAAGGTTTCGGTCGCTTCCCGCAGCTCGCCGAATGCGCCCCAGGCAAAACGTTTACGCGACAGCGCTATGTCGTGGACGGGAATGCCCGCCTGTCGAAGCACGGCGCCCGCCGTGAAACCCGGGGCCAGCGACACGACCTGCGCCTTGACCTTGTTCTTGGGCATGCGCGTGAGCAGCGGCAGGAACAACGCCTGCTGGATCGCGCCGCTGAGACCAGCGGAACTCACCAGGTGCATGACGCGCAGCGCTCTGAGATTGCCTTCGGACACGACTGACTTTCGATCGGTTTGAGATGGCCAAAATCGTAGCAGTAGTCGTAATACCGACGGGCCGTGCAGCGCGGGAATTGTTAAGCCGGCCACATTTCGCAGGTGACAAGAATTGGCACGTCGCGAAGTACATCACACGAAGTGCGGGAAAACACTATCGCACCGGGTCAGTTTCCGGAAAATGCAGGGAGAACGAAGAAGCCGCAAAGACCGCATAAAAGACGTACGTGAATCAGAAAGGGATCATTTCTTTTATGCGGTCTTTTGCGGCTCTCTTCATCTGTTCTCTATCCCGCACCCCGCTCGGCGACCGGCTGGCTGGTCACGCCGCCGATGAGCACCATCCGCATGGCTTCTTCGACCGACAACTGCGTCTCTTCGAGTTCGGACTTGTGCAGATACAGCGTGTAGCCGCCGATCTGGTAGCTCATCGGAAAGTACACCGCGACGATGTCCTGGTCGTCGCCGCCGAACAGGCGGGGATTCAGATGGTCCTCGGTGACGAATCCGACTATCCGTGCAGTGCCGAAGCGCCACAGCACGACGCGCTTGAGATCGCGACCCGCGCCGCCGGCAGGCAGGAAGCGGGTGAAATCCTTCAGGGCCCCGAAGATCGTCTTCACGATGGGGATGCGTGCGAGCAGCGACTCGCCGAAACGAAACAGTCGGCGCACCACGTAGGCATCGACGAGCACGCCGACCAGCATCACGAGCAGGAAGGCGACCAGCAGGCCGAGTCCCGGCCAGTAGTGTCCCCGGGGCAGCACGGCGCGCAGCGGGCCGCTGAACATCGACTCGGCCGTCCTCGCCAGCCAGAACACCACGTAGATGGTCAGCGCGACCGGCAGCAGAGCGGCCAGCCCCTTCAGAAACGTATTCCTCAGACGACGCATGATGTCTCCGCCGCAGTCGGTCAGTCACAGTACGACGGCGGAAGTATGCCGAAGGGAAGTCCCCGCCGCTGCGGCGAATGCGCACGCGACACCTCGAAGACGTGTCGATACCCTGCGGCGCAATGTCGCCGCCGCAGGACCGCAAACGATCCGTTAAGATGCCTGCGTCTCTGTTCTCATCTTCCTGTCGTATCCACCTGATGGCTGTTCCTGCGAACGCGCTGACTTTGCTGCGGGTCAGCCTCATTGCCGCTGCCGCGGCGCTCACCGTCTCCCCCTGCCTGGCACGCGAATCGCCGGCGTTGCCGCCGACGCTCGTTCGCGCGATGAAGGAGGCCCGCATCCCCGAACGTAACATCAGCATCCATGTGCGCGATGCGGGCAGCGACGTCACCGCGATCGATCTCAATGGCGATGTGGCGCGCAGCCCGGCTTCGACGATCAAGGTGCTGACGACGTTCGTTGCGCTCGACTCGCTTGGCCCCTCGTACACATGGAAGACGCGGGCCTATCGCACCGGGCGCCTGGCGAACGGCGTCCTCGCGGGCGATCTGGTCCTGGTCGGCAGCGGCGATCCGTACATGACCAGCGATCGCTGGTGGAGTTTCGTGCAGAGCCTGCGCGAGAGCGGTCTGACGAAGATCAACGGCGACATCGTCATCGACAACACGTTCTTCGCGCCGATCGCCGGCCGGCGCGGCGATTTCGACGACAAACCCTGGCGCAGCTACAACGTGCTGCCCGACGCGCTGATGGTGAATTTCCAGACATCGCGCTTCACGCTCACGGTGAATCCGCAGCGCGCGCGGCCACTGGTCGTCGTCAATCCGCTGCCTGCGAATCTGACCGTGCAGAACCAGGCGCTCGTCGGCCAGGGGCGCTGCGGCGGTTCCAGCTACGACGTCACGTTCGAGACACCGGCCGACAATCCCTCGACCATCGTCGTCGGCGGAGCCCTGCCCGCCGCCTGCGGCAGCTACTCGATCAACCGCGCGATCATGACGGCCCCGGAATACGCCTACGGTACGTTCCGCACCCTGTGGACGCAGTCCGGCGGCACGATCGACGGCAGCCTGCGCGTCGCACCGCTGCCGGCCGACGCGATGCTGCTGTACTCGCACGACTCGCTGCCGCTGCCGGAGATCGTCCGGCTCGTGAACAAGTTCTCCAACAATGTCATGGCGCGGCATCTGCTGCTGACGCTCGGCGCGGAGAAATTCGGTGCACCGGCTACGGCGCAGAGCGGACGGCAAGCCGTGCAGCAGTGGCTCGCGGATCACGACATCCGCATTCCCGGCCTGGTGCTGGACAACGGTTCCGGCCTTTCCCGCGAAGAGCGCCTCACGGCGCGTGGCCTCGCCGATCTGCTCGACGTGGCATGGCACAGTCCGTTCATGCCGGAATTCGCCGCGTCGCTGCCGCTCTCCGCCGTCGACGGCACGTTGCGCAATCGCTTTCGCGCCGCCGGCATGCAGGGACGCCTGCGCCTGAAGACCGGGCGGATCGACGACGTCAGCGGTCTCGCTGGCTTCGTCAACGCGGCTTCCGGAAAGACGTATCTGGTGGTGATCCTGATCAATCATCCCGGCGCACAGAACGGCAGTGCCGACATCGTGCAGACCGAACTCATTCGCTGGGTATTCTCGCAATGATCCGCAATGCCGGAGCCGGCGGTGCCGTTCCCGGACACGTTCACTGCGACAGCGCCTTCCAGAGCAGCTGCACACCGACCAGAATCATGAGCACATAGATGAGCGTGTAGAACTTCCCGGCGTTCACCCTTCGGACGAGCCACACGCCGGCGAGGGTCGAGGCGATCGCTACGGGCGCCAGTATTGCCGACGTCGTCAGATTCTCGCGCGTGAATTGCCCCAGCGCGAAGTACGCCGGCACCTTCAGCCAGTTGATGACGCCGAAAAAGATCGCGGTCGTGCCTACGAGAATCGGCGGAGCCAGGCCTTTCGGCAGCACCCACATCTGGAAAGGCGGCTGTCCGGCATGCGCCACCTGCGACGTGAATCCTGAAGTCACGCCCAGCACGACACCCAGGATCGGAGAGGCATTGCGCGGTGTTGCGATGCGCCCACTGCGAGAGCCCCATAGTCGGTAAGCGGCAAACGCGATCGAAATGATCCCCAGCACGGCAAGGACTGCCTCGACTGAAACCTTCGCTGCGAGCAGGTAGCCCAGCACAATGCCAGCCGCAGCGGACGGGATCATCAGCATCAGGATTGTGCGATCCCAGCTCCTGCGAAACGCCCAGATACCGACGACGTCCTGCAGAATCAGCAGCGGAAGCACAATCGCCGCCGCCTGGACCGGTGAGATGACGAGAGCGAGCAACGGCATGGCCATTGCGCCGACCCCTGCAAACCCGCCCTTCGCGAGACCCATCAGAATCACCGCAGGGATCGCGACAAGATAGAACAGCGGATCGTTCAGCATGACGCCTTGCTGGAATTGCTCAAACGTCGAAGGTTGGCTCGTGGGTCTCTGCGGCGCTGCTAGTACTGTGACACAGCAGTTCCGAAGCAACCCCCTCCCTGCCCTCCCCCGGCAACCGGGGGAGGGGATGCTGAGAGTTCGTTGCGAAATTTTTGTGTCGTAACACTAG
>CAZBKC010000244.1:0-5493 GCA_964492345.1 uncultured Steroidobacter sp.
CGCGATCGCTGTTCAGGCGATCGCGAACGAATGCGTAGAGAAGCTGCAGCGTGGCGGTATCGATCCGTTCGACCGCGCTGGCGTCGATGACGACAGGTCCGCTCTCTTCCACGACGGTACACAGCTGTGCGCGCAGCACCGCCACTTCCTTGATCGAACAGTTCGCCGCCAGTGCGACCGCGCCCGACGCACAGCCGGCCGTCTCCGCAACCGTCTCGACGACAGCGGACTGCGGCGACGATGCGTCGACGTCCGGCGCCACGACATCGGCGGCCGCACGCTTGCGCTTGGGAGCTTTCGCTGGCGAACGCGCCATTTTTTCCTCTCGCAGACCCGCGGTCTGATTTCACTAAACTGCCTGTCGTATCGGCATTTCCCGCAAGGGCTTTAGGCGCGTGGACAGCAGGGAGTGACGAAAGTGACGTGGGTCACGAAGGTCACGAGCGCCGAAAATCAGCGCGCCTCATCGACCCCTCACCGTCGTGACTTCCGTCACTTCCGTGACCTTCGTGACCTTCCTCCCTCTCGTCACTCGTCACCCGTCACTCCCTCTCAAGCTTTCCCCCCATCCGCCGTTAAATAGGAGACATCCGTCACAGCCTCCGACCTTGACGTCATGCGCATCGACCTCTCCACCATTCGCAGCACCGGGTACGCGGGCCAGAGCCCGACCCTGCTGGCGGATTGGCGCGTCGGCGCGATCCTGCAGGCCGTCGCCCTGCGCGACGCGCGCTCGGGCGAGCTGTGGCTGAAGATCGGCGAGGCGCGTTATGCCGCGCGCATCGCATCGGGCGACACCGCAGGCCCTGCCGACGGCGAGCGCCTCACGGTGCGGGTCCTGCGCAGCAGCCCGGTGCTGGCGCTGGAAACGCTGTCGACCCAGTCCGCATCACGCGGCGACGACATCGCCGCCGACACGCTGCGCCGCTACCTGCCCCGCCAGTCCAGCGCCGCACCGCTGCTGTCGAACCTCGGCTGGATCGCCAACGGCAAGGGCGCAACCGACGCACTGCCGGCATCGATGACACAGGCAGCGAATCGGCTGTGGCAGGCCTTGCCCGACGCTGCGGCGCTCAGCGATCCCGACGGATTGCAGACTGCGATCACCCGCTCCGGTGCGTTCCTCGAATCCACGCTCGCCAACGGCGAGCGCCGCACGATGGCCGCGTCGGTGGCCAACGACGTCAAGGCACTGCTGTTGAACTTCTCGCGCGTGCTGCGCGACCTCGGCGCACGACCCGCGGCTGCGACAACCGAATCGTCCGCGCATTCGCCGTTGCCGCTGGCCAGCGGTCCGCTGACGGCACTGCCCGCCGCCCCCGCAACCCTCGCAGTGATCGACACACCGGCGCAGCAGATGAATGAACTGGCACGCCAGAGCGATGGCGCGCTCGCACGCATGACGGCGCTGCAGGCCGGCGCGAACACGCAGGACCCTGCCCTGCAGTCGATGCTCGTGGAAATTCCCGTCCGGCAAGGCGACCGCGCCAGCATCCTGCGATTGCGCATCGAGTACGACCGCTCGCGCCAGCGCGACAGCGGTGCCGGCGAGTCCTGGACGATCGAAGCGGCAATGGATCTCGGCCGCGTCGGCGCGCTGCATGCGCGTGTGATGCTGCAGGGTCAGCGCATCGGCGTGCAGTTGCGTGCCGAATCGGCCGTCGTCGTCGACACCCTCATCGCACGCGCGCCCGAACTGGAATCGATGCTGCGCGAAGCGGGCCTCGAAGTGGATCGTGTCGTATGCCTGCATGGCATGCCCGCCGGAGATACCGGCGCACGCCCTGCGCGACTGCTGGACCTGCGCGCATGAACGACCGTCCTCCCGCATCGCTCGCGGTCGCGCTGCACTACAACGGCAACGGCGCCCCTCGCATCGTCGCCAAGGGTGGCGGTGTCGTCGCCGATCGCATCATGGAAACGGCACGCGAACACAAGATTCCCTTGCAGGAAGACGCCGCCCTGGCAGCGTCGCTCTCGCGACTGGATCTCGGCACGGAAGTACCGAGAGAACTCTACGTCGCAGTAGCGCACGTGCTGGCGTTTGCGTGGGCAGTGACGGGCAAAGTGAAATAGCCCCTCCCGGGACAGACGGAATCCGGATTCCGTCCAATTAGTTGCTAGCTGCAAGACGCTTTGACGCTATAACGTCTAGTCGCTACGATGTCGCTATGGAGGTGACTCATGAGCGAAGAAACGTCGAAGCGCGCCACGGTCTATTTTGAACCGATGCTGCACAAAGCCCTCCGTCTGAAGGCGGCGCATACTCACCGATCCGTATCGGACATAGTCAACGACGCTGTTCGGTTAGCGCTGCGTGAAGACCAGGAAGATCTCGCGGTTTTCGAGGATCGCGTTGCGGAACCTGTGATCTCCTATGAAGCGCTGCTTAAGGATTTGAAGGCGCATGGCAAGCTATGAGCTGGTCTTCAAGAGATCCGTGGCCAAAGACTTGCGAGCTTTCCCGAAACAGGAAGTCAGGCGGATCATGCAGCGCATCCGGTCGCTTGCAGATGATCCGCGACCGGCAGGCTGCGAAAAGTTGTCGGGCCAGGAGCGCTATCGTGTCCGGCAGGGTGCTTGTCGAATCATCTACGAGATCGAGGACGCCAGACTTACCGTGCTGGTCGTCAAGGTTGGTCATCGTCGTGACGTCTATCGAAGCAGCTGACAAATATTTCGAGCCCGACGCGTTCAAAGCAACGCGCGGCTCAAACATGGCGAACATGGCGTTAGCGTTCAGGAATCATATGAGCCCATCAGAAGTGTTCGCTCAAATATCAGTGGTATCTCCAGCTTTTGAGCGCGTTACGAAGGAACACCATTCCGACAATAGCGAGCTGCTACCACACCTCCTTATGGGCGACCTGCTGCGGTATCTCGGAGCGTACTTCCAGGCGCACAAGAACAAGCTTGCACCATCGTCACTCGACGAGGTACAGGTGATTCTGGCGCTGCTGGACGCTGCAATGGTATCTGGGAACGCGGAAACGGAGAATGTTGTCGCTGTTTCATTCATCGAGAATGTAGACACCGAACCGTTCTTTGAGCAATTGAGGCCGTTGCTCGGGATCGCGCTTCGTAGAGAACTCAATCGTCAGTCGGAGTGGGAGCCTGAGCGCTAAGGAAGGTCTGATTTGCTCCGTCACCCCCGCGAAGGCGGGGGCCCATCTTGCTGATCCGGATGGATTCTCCCGCGGGATTTCCTTCGATCACCGCCTCCGGAGGTAATGACGAACAAGAGGTAAATCAGAGATTCCCTAACCGACGACGCTGAGCAGCGAACCGCGCTTGCGGCCGGTGTTCGCGGGCGGCTGCGGCTGCGGACGCGCCGGCTCCCGGGCGGGCTGCTGCGTGCGTGGCTGCTGTTGCACCCGGGTCTGTTGCGACACGTGAGCCGGTGCAGGCGAGGCTTCGGACCTTGCGCCGTGCAGGCGCGCCAGCAACTCGGCTTCATGCCGCGTGATGCCGCAGTTGGCGATCATTTCTTCGACCGAAGCGCCGTTGCGCGCGAGGCGCGTAGCGACGTCGTAGCCGCGCTGTGAACTGGCGGGTGCGAGACGCGATTCCATTTCGCTGCGCTCGCTCATGCCATCGAGCCGCGCGCTCATCACGCTGACGGTTTCGTGCAGGCTGCGCAGTTCGGCGAACGCACGATCGAGCTTCGCGTGCAACTGCGCGTTGGCGCGCTCGTCGGCACGGCGCCAGCGGATGAACGCCAGGGCGAATACCCAGAAAGCACCGAACAGCAACAGTGCCCGGCCGACGATCATCATCGTCTCGAGTGAGGGATTCGGCAGGATCTCGAACATGAAACTACTCCTGTGACAAGGATCACACTCGCAGCGTCAATACGCTGACGGCGGAGGATCTGGACGCAGGAGTAGCAGGAAAGATGCCAGACGGAAGGCGGCTGGTTACCAGCCGCCAGCTTCTAGCCAGAAAGGAGAATTGGATCTCGTAAGAAGCGACCAGCCGCTAGCCAGAAGAAAGAATCCGGCTACTTGTTAGCAGCTGGTAGCTAGTTTTCCATGCCGCTTCGCGCGACCCGCAAGGCATGAAAGGGCGCGGAACATCCTCTGACTAACCGCCATCCGCTAACCGCCAACCGCTTCGTTCTCGTCACCCCATTCCCAGCGAACTCAACGCCGCTGCACTGCTGTCCTTGGCCGTCCTGCCCAATTCCACGGCCTTGACCGGATCGCCGGCGCCGAACGCTGCGGTTGCGTCTGCCCATGCGCTCTTGGCGGACTCGAGTCCGCCCTGGGCCGCCTGGAATGCATCCTTGCTCACGTTCTTCGGCAGCTTCTTCGATTGACTGAGAATGTCGACGCGGCTCTGCAGTGCTTCGACCATCTTCGGCACTTCCGCAGTGAGCGTATTCCATTCCTCACTTGCGGCCGCCATGGCCGCAAGCGCCTCTTCACGCTTCGCGTTGACCGTCTGCGTCAGGCTGGCGACCTGCGCTGAGACCGCCGGTGCAGCAGCAACGACGCCCTTGTAGTCCTGCTGCGCCAGTTGATCCTTCAACGCCGCCAGTCCTGCCTGTACCTGTTGCAGCTCCTCAGCGGCATATTTCTGGGCATCGGAGAAAACGGGGGCGATGGCGGCTTCGATGTCCGCGACAGCCCGGGTTGCCGAGTCCTGCTGGCCTGCGCATGCCACGACCATGAGCGACGCCACCAGCACAGCCAGCCAATTGAATTTGATCCTGTTCATCTGATGTCTCCTTCAGGGAATACGCAGTTCCTGGCCGGGTTTGATTTTGTCGGGATCCGCCAGGACGTCCCGGTTGGCTTCGAAGATCTTGGTGTAGAGACGGCCATCGCCGTAGTACTCATCCGCAATCTTCCAGAGCGTGTCGCCCTTCTGCACGACATGCTTCTGTTGATAGGGATTTTCCGGCGGAGCCGGGGGAGCGGGTTCTTCGGGTGCCACGATGCCTCCGTTGAGGTCGGTCGGTTTGGAGTTGGAATCGGCACGCGATTCTCGGCGACATGCTGCAGCGTGCCTATCGTGGAAAGGAGAAATGCCGGCGCATCGCGTAGTGGTCTCACCGACACGGCCGCGGGGAAGTCGATGCGTACTTTTCGGCACAGGCGCGGCCGCAACTACGCAGTAGTTATTTGGAGTGTGCGGCGCTTGCGAATGACAAGAACAGGATCTCCACGGGGACACGGGGATCACGGGGTTGATCAAGATGGGCCCCCGTCTTCGCGGGGGTGACCCGGAGCAAATCAGACCTGAGGAGAGGCTCTCCGCAGAATCAGGGCTGGCTGCTGAAGCGGAAGATCACGCTCAGTCCGACGAGATCGACCGACTGGCCGTCCACCCGGTAGCGATCCCAGCCGAGTCCCGCTTCCCAGCGTTCGGGATGACGATAGCGAATGCCGACGCCGCCGAGCGGATCGACGCCATCGGCATCCGGCCGGCGTTTCTGTCCCGTTTCGAGCGCGTGATACAGGGTCTTCCAGTACCAGGCGCCGAAGCGAC